>DGGQ01000010.1:0-32675 GCA_002392275.1 Treponema sp. UBA3870 | reverse complement strand
TAGATTTTTTTCTGGTTCCATTCGCCCGCCAAAAAATTTGAAATGTCATGGAGGACCGCCTCGTTTTCAATTTCCTCCATCACAAGCACGTCCGCGTCAATCGCCTTTATGGAAGACGCAAGCCTGGAAAGCCGCTCGGCATAGGAGGCCGCTCCCCATTTTTTGCTGGAAATGAATTCATCATATTCGCATCCATCGTTTGTTGAGTCAAAAAAGGTCTGGACATTCCAGTTCACCAACGAAATCTCCTCCATTTTTTCTTTTCCGCTCTCCATCGAAAAGGAACCGTCGCACCCAAAAAGAAAAAGAGCAAGACACGCAAAGGCAGTTTTAAAAAACACACAGAATTTTTTATCCATACACAACTCCACTAAAAAGTTTCTATAGTATATATGTTCCGTGGAATTCAAAAATGTAAACAAATGTGGGAAGTTTTTTTGATGAAAATTATTTCGTGTGAATCAGCGGACGCGGATTTTTGTTGGCGCGATTCCGTATTCTTTGTGGAAGACTCTTGCAAAATACGCCGGGTCGCTGAATCCTGTTTTTGCGGCCACATCCTTTATGCTGAGTCCCGTCCGTTCAAGGAGAATCTTTGCCTCGCTGGTCCTTACCGCAAGAACATAGTCCCAGAGGTTCAGACCCATTTCTTTTTTGAATACCCTTGAAAGATAGTCGGAGCTGGTTCCAACGTTTTTTGAAATCAAATCGCGCGTAAGGTTTTCGTTGAATCGTTCCCCAATCAGCCGTAGGGAAAGTTTTACACCGGCGGAGCTTTTTGGTGGAAGGAATGATTTTCTGGACTCAAGAATCTGGGTGATTCTTTTTTTTACTTTCTGATTTTCAATGACATGGGACGAGCAGAGCATGAGCCGCGGTAGATTCAGCATCTGTGAAAAATGTGTGAGCAGCGAAAGATTTTCGGACAGAATCAGTATGGGGGTGTAAGAAAAATTTACGTTCCTGCGAATCTGCTGCACATCGACATCGTAGACTGAATCAACCACGATCATGTCGGGTACAAATCCATATAGCATGGTGTCCAGAAATTTAATCGACGAGACAATCTCCAGCTGGCAGTCAGACGGAAAGTGCCTCGCTATTTTTGAGTCCTGGGTTACAATTACAATTTTTTTTGAGACAAGCATCAGAGCCACGGAACCGAGCCGTATTCGCTATCCTTGAAATTCAAAAAGTCCTCTATCTGTTTTGCGGTCCCGCTGTTGATTTTGGAAAGCCTTTCCGCTCCGGTCGAAGTTTTTACAAGTGGATCGACGTAACGCTTTTTCACCTGGAGAGAGACGTTGTAGGCGTTTTTCATTGGAGAGTCCCCGCGTTCGATTTTTTTCATCTGCCTGAATGTTCCCCAGAGTTTTGCGAAGTCGCTTATGGATTTTGCGACAATCTCCTCGCGCTGGTTTTCCCTGATGATTCTGTCAAAGCATCTCACAATGGAAACCTCGTCCAGCTCATAGAGGTCGTCGTCGGAAAGGAATCCGCACTCGATGGCCTTGGTGATTGTGTCCGCCAGAAGTTTCATTGAAAGTTTGTCCTCATTTTTTTGGAGCAGGGTCGAGATGTTCAAAAATTTTTCCGTGTATGTGGCGGCGGCATCCATGTCGGAAAATCCAATCTCGTCCAGACCCTTTTCATTTTTCAGTAGGGTTGTGAAAGAATAGCTGTCCTTGATTTGCCCGAATGTCCATGAGCCATCCAGAGCCGCCCCCGAAGGATACATGTATTCAAGTCTGTCGGCATTGAGTCCCGGACGTGGGTTGTCGGCGATTGGGTATTTGTGGTAGTTGTCGATTTCATATTTGTAGATTCCGTCCCGGAAAAGATTTTCGCTCAAAAAAAGGTCCTCGTTGATTATTTCCTTTGTGGGATTTTCCGTGCTCTCCTGTTTTTCAAAATCACCGTTCCTGAAATCAATGACATGGCTGAACGCAGGTGTTGCTATGTCGTGGAAAAGACCGGAGAGGGACTGCACTTTGTCGTGGGTGAATTTCCAGATAATAAGCGCGACACCAATCGAATGGTCCAGCCGGGAATAGAAAAATTTGTTGTCAAAAAGCGGGGTCCAGTCTGTTCCGCAGAGAAGTCCAACACCATCAAGACGCTGTACAATCGGCAGGGAGGAGTATTCCAAAATAAAGTCGGGCATGTCGTCGCAGAGTATTGAGTGGTAGGCCTTTGCGTAGGTCTTCCCATCGATTCTTGATCCGGCTTCATTTTCTTCAACAGTGTTTTCCATTTTTAGTGCCTCCCCAGGTTTGTAATCCACGATATTGTTCCGTTTTTCCAAAAAATGTAGATGCCGAGCAGAATCATCAGTACCGGAATCAGTATGCGCCCTAGTTTTTTGACGGTCTGCCCTATATCTGCAATTCTAATAGCCAACGCCGCTAAAATCAACATCAAAAGCTGCAAAACAAAGAAAATGATTCCACAAATCAGGTAGCCCCATCCGCCCGTTGATGTGAAGAACGGAATGTAGACCGCAAAGTTGTCGCCCGAGCAGCCAAGCGGAATCAGTATTGACGAAACCAGCACCGAAAAATCGCCAACGGAATTTTGGAACGGACTTTTTTCAGAAAGCTCCACGTCTCGCTTTTTTTTGAACAGGTCCCTTATTCCAAGCACAAACGGCACAATCCCCAGAAATCCAATGAAGTGTGGGGGGATTTTCTGAAGATATTTTGCAAAAAGTGCGGACCCCACGGCCACAAGTGCGAGCGAAAAATACTTTCCCACCGAGGCCAGAACCTTTTGGCCCCTTGTCTGGCATCTGGCGAACAGAATCAGCAGGATAAAAAAATCGTCCAGTTCTGTTGACACAAATGCGGCTGCGGAAGATAGAGCAACGGACAGCGTGTAGGAAAATCCGCTCATAAAATCTCCTAAGAGTTTTTGGTAATCACGTTGTAGATTCTGTCCAAATCATCCTTGGTGAAATAGTTTATGGTGATTGTTCCCTTCTCGAAGTCGCCCTTCATCACGACCTTTGTTCCAAGTGCGTCCCGTATTTTCTGCTCGATGTCGATGTAGTTCGGGTCGCGCTTGTCTGTGGATTTTTTTTCTGTGCCCTGTGCCTTTGCCGCCCGTCCACCTCCGTTGAAGCTCTGGGCAATGCTTTCGCTTTCACGGACCGATATTTCGTCCCGGGTTATGCGGTCAAAAAGAACTCGCTGGTCCGACTGGTTCACCACGCTCAATAGCGCGCGGGCATGTCCCGGTGTGATTTTTCCAGACGCAAGTGATTCCAGCATGTCGCTCGGGAGCTTTAAAAGGCGCATTGAGTTTGCGACTGTGGAACGTTTTTTTCCGACCCTCTGTGCAACCTGCTCCTGGGTTATGTCCTCCAGTTCCATAAGCTGGTAGTATGCCTGGGCCTCTTCGACTGGATTCAAATCGGTGCGCTGGATGTTTTCAATCAACGCGACCTCAAGTTTTCTGCTGTCGGAATATTTTCTTAGCTGGACCGGAACCTTTTCAAGACCCGCCGCCCTTGCCGCCCTGGTTCTACGTTCGCCAGCTATTATATAGAAGGAACCGTCGTCTGCATCCTCGATTATGATTGGAGAAAGGATTCCCTCCTGCTTTACAGATTCCGTAAGCTCCGCAAGTTTTTCTTCGTCAAAATAGTGCCTTGGCTGCCTTGGGTTTGGCTTTAGCAGGTTCGGGTCCACCCAGAGGGTTCCGTTGTCGTCTGAGATTATCCCCTTTGGAAGCTTAGTCTTTGGAGATGGTGTGCTTGATTTTTTTGTCGATGCGGCTGGCTCGGAATTTTCCACCCCATTTTCTTTCATCAATGCTCCGAGACCTTTGCCAAGTCTTTGTTGTCTAGCCACGGTTCAGAACCTCTTCGGAAAGTTTTTCATAGCTTTTTGCGCCTATGCACGTCGGGTCGTATTTGCAGATTGGCTCGCCATAGGACGGGGCCTCCGAAAGTCTGATGTTGCGCGGTATGATTGTGTTGAACACCAAATCCTTGAAGTAGCTTTTGACCTGCATCACAACATCCTGGGCAAGTCTTGTGCGGCTGTCGTACATCGTGAAGAAGATTCCACCAATCAGAAGGCTTGGGTTGATTGTCTGCTGGACTTTTTTGACGGTCTGGAGAAGGAGAGAGATTCCCTCAAGGGCAAAGTATTCGCACTGCATTGGAACAAGGACCGCATCGGCTGCCGCAAGTCCGTTGAGGGTAAGGATTCCCAGTGACGGCGGACAGTCAATCAGTATGTAGTCGTATTTTGGGCGGAGAGGTTCCAGAGCGTTTTTAAGGAAAAATTCCCTGTTCTCCTGGTCAACAAGCTCTATTGCCGCTCCGGAAAGGTCGATAGAAGCGGTGATTGCGTCCAGATTTTCCACGCAAGAATGTTTCACGGCCTCCTCGGGGGATGTTGTTCCGGCAAGAAGCTCGTAGATTGTGGGTTTGTCCTTGCTTACTCCGACACCGCTAGACATGTTTCCCTGGCTGTCGAAGTCCACCAATAAAACTTTTTTCCCCGCCTGCGCAATGTACGCACCAATGTTTATAGCAGAAGTAGTTTTGCCCACCCCTCCTTTCTGATTAACAAAAACAAATACCTTACCCATGTTTCACAGTATAGCACTTTTTTTCACGTTTGAAAACCGTTTTTGCAGTGGTTCAGCATGAGAACCAAAGTGTATATGCGGAACGGATTCTGGTGAGTTAAAAATGTCGAGTCCAACAAAATTAGTTAAGAACAGGCTCCCAGCGTGTGTCCGTCCCGAAAAAAGGCTCGTTCGGAGCTTCGCTACGAATACCCGCGCTTGCGCTTGTGCAGATTTTTTTCGTTCCGGCCCCCCGCTTCCGCCTGTTGAACCAAGGTTGTCAGACTCGACATGTCCACAAAAGATGCCGTTCCGCGCACCCATTTAAAATGATGCTGAGTCCCTGAAAATTTTTGTTTGGAGGGGGACCGATTTGCATGAATGACCAACACATTTCCATAAAAATCATTGTTTTGCATGAACAACAACTACTCCCCCTTTAAAATGACAGGGCTTCGGCATGACAAGAACAATGGACTTATGCAACACAGGAGTGGGACACACATTCGTAACAAGAGTGTGCGAATGTGGCAAAATAGGAAGGGGCCCCACTGGGGACAAGTTTTTTAACGTTAAAAAACTTGCCTGTTTTTTGCCGTCAACTGGGACCCGCTCATGTGTTGCATTTATCTATAGTTTTCATGCCGAAGCCCTGTGTTTTTGTCCGGGGACCATCAAAAGGACTGTTTTTCATAAAAAAAGAACCACCGGTAGCAACGCCACCGGTGGCAGGAGAGAGTTTATAAAAAATTTGAAAAAAGTTCTAGAAAATAGAATAAACTTTCCACAAAATATTTCTATACGAATTTTTTCACATTTTTTATCCAAAATTTTTAGAAAAGATGTGGAGAAACGATATTAACTGGCCGAATTTCGAGTTTTCTGCCATGCTGAACGTGGTTGCTTACAACCCAATTCAGCATCTACGCCCCCTGCAACGTTGGAAGAGATTTCGAAACGAGTTCGGAATGATGGGCTTCCACAGGAAAAGCGATATTAACTTGACATTTGGATTTTTCATAAAGTATAGTTAATTAAGGTAGAACTTGATGTCAATTTCAAAATGTTCGTTGTATTATCGTTGAGGACAATTTGTTTGTTGGAGCGTATTATGAAGAGTTTTTTGAAGATTTTTGGAACGGTTTTGCTTGTCTCAGTCTGTGCCATCTCATGCACTAACTCCTTTTGTGGCGGATCAAAGGTTTCCCTGCGTCTCCCGTATTTTTCATCTGATTCAGTTTCATCAAGAAATGCCGAGGACGATTCGGTCTCCTACAACTTTAAGGTGTCTTTTGCGTCCAAAAGAGGAACCTATGTCCAGAATGCGGCCGGGCGAAGTGGCGAGACTCTTGAATTTCCGGTTCCAGAGGGCGAATACACAGTTGGACTGGAGGCTCTGGATTCCGCCGGGGCGGTTTGCTACGAGGGAACGGGGGAGGCTGTTGTTGTTGCCGACGAAACAACTGAAGTCGAAATCAACCTGAAAAAGGCATTTGTTTCACAGTCTGAGCATCTTGTGGCCGAGACCTGCGCCGATGGAATCAAGTTGACTGTGTGTAATATAAAAGAGACAGACAGATGGATAAATATTGACGACAGGAACGCCGGAATCCGCATTGCCGATTTTGACCCGCGTCAAAGTGGTGAAATGGTGTTTATCTATCCAATCACAGAAAAGGGACGGCGTTATGACATTCTGTGCGAGCTGGTTGATAACATTACAGGAAATGCAAGCTACGAGACTGTCAGCGCGATTGCCGGTGGAGGAGATTCGAGCCTTATGAGATGGCCTCCTTATTCCATGTCTGCAAGTGTGGACCAGAATGGAACCGTAGGGATTTCCAGAAACCCGGTCGAGGCATTCCTTTCAAGTGATTTGAGCAGGTACGGGGAGATTTTCGTCCGTCTTTGTGTCATGGCCTGCCGTGGACCCAGCGAATATGAGTGGGAAAATCCCCTTGCGGATGTCATGCTGAAATATGATGTTGGAACTGGGAGGCTGACACCAACATCGACCAATACAGGACTTGCGACCGTTTCTATTGATGATTTTGTGAAAAATGGCTACAGCCTAAAAAATGTATTGGAAAGTTCTGTGAATCAAGAGCTGCTCCAGACTTATAGGTACGGATTTGCGGATGTGGAGCTTAGGATAAAACTGAGGGATTACTCAACAAGACAAACAATCTCTAATCTTGGAATCCTCTCCCCGATAATCGGACTTCCAGAAGTCAACGGAAATGGCGGGGACCCGAATGGGGGTTCTAATGACGGGATATGGCCATACGATTCAATTCAATATAACGAAACTGCTGTTAGCTCGTTTTTAGAGCAGATAAATAATGCTGCAACATCTTTGGAAAGCTCTATAGAAATTAAGCTCACAAGCGATTTACGGATAACGACGTCTTTTAGTACCCCAACTGGTAAAAACATAATTATAGATGGCGACAATAAATATGGAATAGTATTGGGAAATCAAAATCCTGAGGAAGCCTCTTCTGGCTATAATTTTACGAATGTGACATTCAAAAATGGAGCTGGAGCTTCAATGCTTGGAGATAGTTGCAAACGATTTGGAATGATTTTTTGGTATGGGAAGGAGGCCTTGAATTTCACAGAGTGTGTTTTTGAAAACAACCAGACGAGTGGCAATATAAGCGGTGGCGCAATTGCCTTGTTTGGAAACACGCAGGAGTATTCTGGCTCTACGGCCGGGGTTTCAATAACGAACTGCACTTTTGAAGCCAATCGAGCTGAAATGGGCGGGGCAATAGATATCGGGGACAATGACAAAGTGACAATAACGGGCTGTACTTTTACCAACAACATAGGTTCGTATGACATTTACTGCGGAAGCTCAAGCGCAACAGTAAATGGAAATGGAAACCGCTCTTCCAGAACAAGTGGTCCGTATGAAATGTACGGACAGACGGATAAAAATACAAATCCAGTTCCAGCTGACCTCTGGACAACATCTACCAATCCATAAAATTCCTGCTGAACCAATCCAAAATCTGTGGTAGAATATTGCAAGTTGCAATAGGAGTTTGATTTTGGCGGATTTTGAGAAAAGGGTGACGCAGTGGGATGTGGCGAGGAAGGCCGGGGTTTCGAGGACACAGGTTTCCTATGTTGTCGCCGGCAGTTCACACGCAATGTCGGATGATGTCAGACGAAGGATTCTGGAAGCAATCGACACTCTGGGCTACCATTCGAACAAGTCCGCGCAAAAACTTCGGAAGGGGATTGGCGAATATGTGTCCAATCTTTTCGGTCTGGTTGTTTCGGGGCCGGAAGTTTTTTCAAATCCATTCTGCGCAAAAATCATAGCGTCCCTACATTCGGCTGCTTTTGAGAAGGGCTGCAAGATTCACTTCATCCGTTTTTTTGAGGAGCTTGGGGACACTCTTCTTTTCAACACCCTCATCCACCCGGATGAAATTGGCGGGCTGATTCTTCTTGATTTGGACAAGGCATCGTCGGGCGACAAAAATGGAATAATAATGGAAAAAATCCGTTCGCGGATCAAGAACACCGTTTGCGTCGAGTGGAAAAATCCATTGTTCCCGTGCGTGTGCTTTGACAGATACAAATCGGGCTGTGTCGCGGTGGACCATCTCTGGGGGAAGGGCTACACTTCAATCGGGTATGTTGGACCGGTGGACCAGCGACTTTCGGGAATCAGGGACCAGATGGTAAAAAACCGTATCAGCGTTGACGGAATGATTATGCGTGGGGCGCACACGATGAGCGACGGATTTGATGTGGCACGGACTCTTGTTTCCGAGGGGAACCTTCCTTCCGCATTGATTTGTGGCTCCGACGAGATTGCTGCCGGTATGCTCCTTTTTTTCAACCGCGAAAATATTTCTGTCCCAAAATCTGTCGCCGTAATGGGCATGGGTGACTCCGAAATATCAAGATTCACAAATCCACCGCTCACGACCATGGGAATAAAAATTGCTGAAATCTCCCAGACTGTAATCGACATGCTGACCGGTGGACCCTACGACAGCGACTCCATCCTCCCCGCCGAGCTTATCCCAAGGCTTTCGACATGAGTTAGTGAAAAAATATGGCTTGGATTATTCCGACTTGGGTTTGGATTATTCCGACTTTTTCCAAAATTTATGTCCATTTTTAGCCTTTTTTTCATTGAATTTATTATCACTCCTATCTATAATTTTCAGTAGAAAGTTTTTAGAAAAAAGGTGGCAAAGATGGCACTCGGTCAGGACACACAGTTTCAGAACATCAAACAGAAATTTGAGGAGACTCTTCCAAAAAATCTTAGGAAGGTGGCGGAAAAGTATCCGGAGCTTGTGGCGCAGTATTCCCGCAACGCCTCTGGTGATTTTGATGAAACCAATTTCCACGACATGTACCAGATTGCCCTGGACTTTGGTGCCGGACTTCTTTCTCTTGGTGCGACCCGTGGTGAACGGATTGGTCTAATCAGTGACAACCGAAAAGAATGGGAACAGGCCGACATGGGGCTTCTCGCTATTGGATGTGTCGATACTCCGCGTGGATGTGACGCAACCGAGGGAGAGCTTTCCTATATACTTTCGTTCGCCGAGTGCGAGATTGTCATTGGCGAAAACAATGCGCAGCTGAAAAAGTTTTTGAACATACGCGACAAGATTCCGCTTGTGAAGACTGTCATCCTTTTTGAAAAGGCATCCGAACCAGATGTTGCACGCGCAAGGGAATGTGGAATCGAGGTTCTCCAGTATCTTGATGTTGTTGATTCTGGACACTCGTGGCGGAAGATGCACCCGGATGTTGTTGAGCAGGAGCTTGAAAAGGGCCAGTGGGATGATCTGGCGACAATCATTTTTACCAGCGGAACAACCGGAACTCCAAAGGGCGTAATGCTGACCCACGGAAATTTTATTTCGCAGCTCGACGACATAAATGAAAGAATCTTTTTGAATCCTGGCGAAAGGGCGCTGGTAGTTCTTCCTGTATGGCACGTTTTTGAGAGGGCATGCGAGTATGTAATTTTGACACAGGGTGCCGGAATGATTTACAGCAAGCCAATCGGAACAATCATGCTTGGTGATTTTGTGAAGATGAATCCGCACCTGATGCCTGCCGTTCCACGTGTATGGGAAGCTGTCTACGACGGAATCTGGAAGAAGATGAGGAAGACAGGTGGAATGACTTACGCGCTTTTCCGCTTCTTTGTTGGAGAGGCCCAGCTCTGGAGTGCGATTGACAGAAAACTCCGACGCAAGAACGCACGTTTTGGCAGAGACCATCTGGGACTTTGGTGGCCGATTCTTGTTCTTCCGTGGCTCCTTCTTTATCCACCGAAGATGCTTGGAAACCTTCTTGTGTTCAGAAAGCTGAAGAAAATGCTTGGAAAAAATTTCCGTGCCGGAATTGCCGGTGGCGGTGCATATCCAGAGTCGGTGGACAAATTTTTCTGGGCCTGTGGAATCAAGATTGTCGAAGGCTACGGACTTACGGAAACTTCCCCGGTCGTCTGTGTTCGTCCAATCGTTGACCCAATCTGCCGTACAGTTGGAACGCCGATCCGTGGTCTGGAGGCCCGCGTTGTTGATGACGATGGAAATGATTTGGGCCGGTGCCACAAGGGAAATTTGCAGCTCCGCGGACCGACTGTAATGAAGGGCTACTACAAGCGCGACGATTTGACTGCGAAAGTTATCGACAAGGACGGATGGTTTGACACTGGCGACCTTGCCATTTTGACCGTTGACAATGAAATCCAGCTGCGCGGAAGAAAGAAGGACACAATCGTTCTGATGGGCGGAGAAAACATAGAGCCTGTACCAATCGAGCAGATGCTGGAGACTTCAAGATATATCACCCATGCCGTCGTGATTGGAACCAACGAAAAGGGTGTGGACCAGCGCAATCTTGTCGCACTTGTCATGCCGAGCCAGGAGGATGTAGAGGGATGGGCGAAGGAAAACAATATCGCCTGCGAGTCCTACGAAAAACTTTTGCAGCGCGATGAGTTCAAAAAGCTGATAACGGACGAAATCAACAACCTTGTCTGCCCGAAAAACGGATTCAAGGCGTTCGAGAAGATTGCAAGGTTCGACACATTCACGAAGGACTTCGAGGTTGGCGTGGAGCTTAGCGCGAAACAGGAGATGATGAGGCACAAGGTTCTTGAAATCTACAAGGACAAGATTGCTAAACTGTACAAAAACGCCAACTGATTTTTCAGTGCAAAAAAATCTGGCTACTCGTAAGCCCTCAGTATGTTTTCGGCTGTGGCTATTCTTGTCTGGCGCAGGTCCATGCTCTGCTTTTCGATGTAGTGCTGGGCCTGGTTTTCGGTCATCTTCAGGACTTGAATCAGAACGAGCTTTGCCCTGTCAACAATCCTGATTTCCTCAATCTTTTTTTGCAGCCTTGTGTTTTCGTTTTCAAGAATGCGGAGCCTTTTTTTGCTCACGGTCAAAAGTTTTGCGGCCTGGTAAAAAAAGTCCGGAGTTGTTGGTTTTGAAAGCGCGAACACACCGTAGTCCTCCACCTTGCCGACAATCTCGTAGACATTTGCGTTGTCCACAATCAGAATGATTCCGGCGGTTGTCTTTTCCGATGCCACGACCGCAAGCTCGTCCCCATACTCATCGCCAAGTGGTGAGTCGATTATAATCAGGTCAAAATCCGAGTCGGTTATGCATCTTCTGGCCTGCGAGCCTGTCTGCGCCGTAACGATTCTGGAAAAATTTTCGGTCCGCATGAAGTCCGAGATGATTCCCATCGTGGAGCCGGTGTTGCTGACAATCAGAACATTGTCCATAAGGTCCTATATCTCCCAGAACTCGGGGTCCCTGTCGTTTGCTTTTTCCTGTATGTAGGATTCCAGTGTCTGCCCGGAGATTACGGATTTTACGAACTGAGAGTCCTTTGCCAAATCCAGAGCCTCGTTGAGCGTCTCGGGAAGTGTTTCAAGACCGGACGTTGCCTTTTTATCTGCGGTGTACAAATCCAAATCGACAGCCGGTGGAAGCTCCATTTTCTTTTCGATTCCATCAAGACCTGCCGCCACAATCAATGCGAGCGAAAGATACTGGTTGCAGCTACAGTCCGGTGAACGCAGCTCGATTCTTGAACGGTCGTCCGATTCTGCCGGCACACGTATGAGCTGGCTTCTGTTCTGTCTGGACCACGAGATGTATTTTGGAGCCTCAAACGAGCCGAGTCTTTTGTATGACTGTCTGAGCGGATTCAGAAACGCGGTGATTTCCCTTATGTGCGAAAGTATTCCGGCCGTAAAACTGTCTGAGTCCGGTGTGTTTTTGGCGTAGCAGTTTTCGTTGCCTCGGTAGAGGGACAGATTGATGTGCAGTCCGCTTCCCGGCTTGTCGTCCCATGGCTTTGGGGTGAACGAGGCAAAAAATCCGTCCTGGGCGGATATTGTCTTCACAACATTCTTGAAGGTGGTAACATTGTCGGCGGCGCGCAACGCTGTGTCATACTTGAAATCAATTTCGTTCTGGCCCGGTCCCGATTCATGGTGGCTTGCTTCCGGGGTGATTCCCATCTGCTCCAGGGTAAGAACAATGTCCCTCCTCACATTTTCACCCTTGTCCAGTGGCGCAAGGTCACAGTAGCCCGCAAAGTCGCTCGGTGTCAGGGCAGGGTTTCCGTTTGCATCAGGCCGGAAAAGATAGAACTCACATTCGGTTCCAACTTTCACGTCGTAGCCCATTGTCCTGCACCTGTCCATCACTTTTTTTAGGATGAGACGCGAGTCGCCTTCGAAAGGCCGTCCGTCCGGGTAGTTTATGTTGCAGTAGAGTCTGGCCACACGTCCGTGCTGGGGCCGCCATGGAAGAACCGAAAGTGTTGATGGGTCCGGCATTATGAACAGGTCGCTCTCGTTTACGTGGAGAAATCCCTTGACTGCATTCGCATCAAAAGACACACCCCGCTCGAATGTGGACTTGAGGATTGAGGGCTGCACGGTCAGGCTCTTGATGTTTCCGTAGATGTCCGTGAAAAGCAGCTTTATAAATTTTACATCGTTGTCCCTGACATAGCTTAAAACTTCTGAGGCTGTGTATTCCATTTTGTTTTTACTCCACTGTCACCGATTTTGCGAGATTGCGAGGCTTGTCCGGGTCGTTGCCCCTCAGAATTGCGCAGTAGTAGGCGAAAAGCTGTGACGGAACCACCGAAACAAGTGGCGCGAAGGAGCTTTCGACATCTGGAATCCGTATAACCTCGTCCGCCGTGTCCTTGAATGTGTCTCTGTCCGCCTGTGTGATTATGAGCGTGGATGCGTTCCTGCTCTTCACTTCGATTACATTGCTTGCAATCTTTTCGTAAAGCTCCGGGTCCGTGGCTGTGGCGACAACAAGGGTCGTTGAATCCATCAGTGCGATTGGACCATGCTTCAGTTCTCCCGCCGCAAATGCCTCGCTGTGCATGTAGCTTACTTCCTTCAGCTTGAGGGCGCACTCCAGACTTGTTGCGTTGTCAAAGAGCCGTCCGATGAAGAACACCTTGGACTTGTTGAAATTCCTGTCAACAAATTTCTGGATTGTGCTCTGGTCTTTCAAAACCTCCTCCACCTTTGATGGAATCTGGTTGAGCTGCTCCAGAAGATTTTTGTATTCGCCGCTTGAAAGAATTCCACGGCTGAATCCACTTTTGAGTGCGAGAAGATAGAGGCACGCCAGCTGGGTTGTGTATGCCTTGGTCGATGCTACGGCAATCTCCGGTCCCGCCCATGTGTAGATTACATCGTCCGCTTCCCGGCTTACGGTGGAACCCACGCAGTTTGTGATTGCGATAATGTGGACTCCCTTTGACTTCGCAAGCCGCCTTGCCGCAAGTGTGTCAGCCGTTTCACCGGACTGGCTGATTACAATAAAGATGTCGTCTTCGCTCAGTATTGGATTTCTGTAGCGGAACTCCGATGCGACATCAACAACAACCGGGATGCGCGCAAATTTTTCAAATGCGTAACGTGCGACAACTCCTGCATGGTAGGCGGTTCCACATGCTGTAATCACAATGCGCTTTGCCTTTTTCCAGTCCTCCGGCGTGAGCTTCAGTTCCTCAAAATTGATGTCAACCGGTCTGTCCTTTTCCATTACAAGGCGTGGCCTGAGAGTGTCGGTGAGTGCCTTTGGCTGCTCGTGGATTTCCTTGAGCATGAAGTGGGCGTATCCATCTTTTTTGGCGGAGGCAAGGTCCCAGTCAACATGGCTAGGCTCCTTGATTACCTTTGTTCCCTGGTCATCGTACAAATCAACATGGTCGTTGTAGAGGACTGCAACTTGTTTCTGGTCAAGGTAGTAGACTTTGCGTGTGTGCTCCAGAACTGCCGGAACATCGCTCGCCAAAAAGTTTTCACCCTCTCCAATGCCGATAATCAATGGACTCTCCTTTCTTGCCGCAATGATTCGGTCCGGGTAGTCCTTGCAGATTACTCCAAGCGCGTAGCTTCCCTCAAGACGGTGCAGTGCGCTCTGTACAGCCGAAAGAATGTCTCCGTCCCGCTCGTAGAAATAGTTTATGAGGTGGGCGACAACCTCGGTATCGGTCTGGCTTCTGAATACAATGCCCTGTTCCTGTAGCCATGCCTTCAGCTTTGAGAAATTTTCTATTATACCGTTGTGGACCACGGCGATTGTTCCGCTCACATTTGTCTGTGGATGCGCGTTTATGTCGCTAGGTTCCCCGTGCGTTGCCCATCTTGTGTGACCTATTCCCAGGGACCCGTCAATCACTTCCTTTGCGATATGCTCTTCAAGACATTTGAGCGCGCCCTTTACTTTCCGTACAACTATGTCCTCGCCGTTGAATACAGCAATGCCCGCGCTGTCGTATCCCCTGTACTCAAGCATCTTTAGCGCGTTTACCAATATAGGTGTGGCCTTCTTTTCCCCAACATACCCGACAATTCCACACATAATACAGTCCTCCCGAATCGAATTCTTCTATAAAATTATACTAAACTTTCAATGATGTCTATAATAGCCGGGTCGTAAATTTCTGCGCGCCCCTTCAAATCCCTTATCGCGCTTTTTTTTGAAAGCCCCTTGTGGTAGGTTCCCCTTGACCGAAGCGAAAGATAGCTCTCCACGACATGCAGAATCCGGGCTACCAATGGAATCTCGTCACCCATCAGTCCCTCGGGGTAGCCGGTTCCGTTCCAGTTCTCGTGGTGGAAGCAGTATGCGTTGTATGCTTCGATAAAAATTCCTCTAGGAAGGAAGGAAATCTGGTCCTCGAAGCGCAGGACATGTTTTTTGAAGGTCTGTTTTTCTTTTTCAGTGAGGATTTCGCCAAAAAAAAGCTCCCCCGGAATCTCCAGAAGCCCGCAGTCATAGAAAAGGGATGCGCAGAAATATTTGACGGAGGTCTCTTTGTCCAGTCCCATCTGGATTGCTGCGTCGTAGACCAAAACAGGGAGAGTCATGGCATATCTCCGTCCGGTGTGTGCGTCCACTTTTTTTGATAGCGCCACCCCCCTGTCGATTATGCGGGAAAGCTCTTCACCGCTTACAGAATCCATTTTTGTGTTGAGGACTATCGCCCTTGTCTCACGGAATCTGGCACTGTCCTTTGAGTCTTTTCTTCTCCTGACCAGGTGGACAATAATCGCGACAATCACGCCTACTGCCAAAAGCACAATCACGCCCAGCACGGTCATGTCCATAAGGCCCTTCAGGTCCTGTCCACCGTCGTCCTGCTGCTGAAAAAGCTCCTTCAGAGTGAACATCGACAGGGAAAAATCATCCCCAAAATCCTGTCCACCGGAAAGCTCCTGGGCGGCAAGCGGAAAAAGGGTCATGCCCTGTAGAATAAGGATGATAAAAAAAATGCCCCTGCGTCTCATTTTAATAGATTCTACCACAATTATAGATAAAATGGAATCCGCCCCCATTTTTCACCCGTCGCGAAAAACCTGTTTTGACACTAGCAAAATGATTGAAGATGGGGTATAATCTACTACACAAACTTAAAAAGAGGAGTCTTGAAATGAAAAAAGCATCTCTTGTTGTTGCCGCCGTTGTGGCTTTGGTTGTGGGGCTTTCGGGCTGTCTTTCTTCTCTCTCGACGACATCTGGAACCGGGACATCATCAGCATCATCATCCGCGACTTCAACGCTGAATATGTATCTGAATGTTCCCCAGGACGACATTTATGCTCTTGCGGCCGAAAAACTTGTGATAGAGGGCCTTGACACCACCTATAACGGAAAACTTACCTTCACATACACGGGAACTCTGAGTGTTTCCCAGCTTGGAAATATACTGAAATACGCTGGCTACTGCGAGGGAATCAGGAAGGCGATTGAGAGTGGCCACAACTCAAAATGCACTTTGACCTTCAACACAAAGGCTGATGGAAGCGGAATGGCTTTGTCTCTGTCAGAATCCGAGGCTCTCAGGACCGTGCTGATGATGGCCCTGTACAACTATAACAGCATATACGCTATCTACAGGTTCTAGTTCTTGACATCATAATGTGCCTGTCCGTGTTGCTGTATTAGGAGGGAGAGGAAAATGGATTTTAATATTTATACCGGCTTACTGTGGGGTGCGGCCCTTTTCCTGTTCTTTGCGATTGTCGCACTGACATGGGGGCGTGCCTCCGAGGCAAAGAAATATGTAATCTTCGCACTGAACGGTGTTTTGGGCTACACGCTTGGAACTATAATCCATGTGATAGGGTTTAGCGACAGGGGCATAACCATAGGTCTGAAAGTTCAGTATGTGCAGACTCTGTTTTTGGTGGTCTCCCTCTTTATTATTTTCTGCTTTGTCTATAACGAGAATGTCAGAAAGTTTTCTGTCGGCGTTCTGGTTGTGATAGTGCTTGCCGTGACTTTCCCTGTCCTTGCTGCCACTCCGGGTGGGACCGGTGTGTTTGGATGGTTCTACGGGGATTTCAGTACCATTGATATTGACGGTGTAAGGTTTGTCAATCTGCGGTGGACTCCTTACCGAATATTCTTCCTCTGCATGGTCGCCGTGTTCCTGGTGATGCAGTTCTCCGTATTCATGAGGGCCTGCTACCTTTCCCACAAAAACAGATACAGAATCCAGCACCACTTTTTCTATCTGGCATTCATTCCGCAGCTTATCATTTTATTGGACCTTGCCTTCAACCTGTACACGAAGCGTATGCCTCTTGTTCCTGCGGCATGTGTTGTGGGTGTCATCATTGCGCTTGCCTTCATTAAAGAAAAAAAAGTGTCGAACCTTTACGACATTTCCCGCATCGAGGTTTTCAATTCCCTTGAAAATCCGCTGTTCATAATAGACAACAGATTTTATGTGAGATATGCAAACAGGGCCGCGAAGGTTCTTTTCCCTGAATACAAGTCGCTCTCGGAGAATTCCTTTTCACGTAAAAAGACTTGTTCGGAGCTTCAGAACATAATCGTTCCGCAGATTCACGAAGTGCTTTCGCCAGAGGATGACATAATCAGAATCGGCAACATGATTTTTGATTACGACCTGCACCGCATGGGAAGCGAAAAGAGTCTGCTGGGCTATGTCATAACTTTGCACGACATAACAGAAGAGACGGAGCATGGAGATTTCCTTGAAAAACAGAACGTCGCCCTTGCAGCATCGCTAAAATCATTCAAGAGCCGCAGCGCCGCAATGCGTGACAAGCTGATTTCCGGGGCGATACAGTTTGTGGCCGACCATGACTCAGCAACCGCGGCACACATGAGACGTGTAAGCAACTATACTTTCGTTATCGCAAGGGAACTTAGGCGCATGGGAGTCTATACCGAGATACTGACCGACTCGTACATGGAGACCCTTGGACAGGTTGCCCCACTGCATGATGTTGGAAAATTCCTTGTCCCGCCGGATGTTTTGAAAAGACGGGATCTGACTGAGGAAGAAAGGAGCCTCCTGAAATCTCACACCATACTCGGTATGCAGATTGTGAACAGGATGATAGTTTCAAATCCCGACGACCTTTTCTACAGGCTTGCCCACGAGGTAACTCTATATCATCATGAATGGTGGAACGGAACTGGACAGCCGAATGGTCTCATTGAAGTTGAGATTCCACTTTCCGCAAGAATTGTAGCAGTCGCGGATGTGTTCGATTCAATATCTTCAAGACATGTCGCCAGAAACCGTTACCAGTTTGAGGAGGCATGTGGAATTATCTCCGAGTACAGCGGAAAAAGATTCGATCCTTCCGTTGTCGCCGCATTCAACAGTGCGAAGGAAAAACTTCGGGAGCACTACAACCAGATGTTCCAGAATTTTGATAAAAACAATGACTTTTCTGAATCTGACGGGGCGGAGCGTTGAAAACAAAAATGGACAAAAAAAATAATTCCATATTGATTGTGCTATGCTCCGTGATTTTGCTTGCCCTTCTTGGTGTGGCGATTTGGCTTGCTGTTGCAAAACCTATCCCGATTCCATTGGGGGCAAGAATAGCGATGGTCCTGGCTCTTTTTTTGCTAAACGCAGTCACTTTCATATTGTTCCAGAACAGGTCCAGCAAAAGAAAGGCGACCACAGAATCCGACCGTCCCGCGCTTGGCTTGATTTCACAGATCCAGACTTCGCTCGACAATCTTGTTCTGAAAACCAATGCGCTTCCCGAAAAAAACTTTGCCGAAAAAAAACGCATAGAGACCCTTGATGAAAGCGTGAACCTAATGAATCCTGTCGCAACAATTGATGCAGCAAAACTGGAGCAGGAGATTTTGATGAACGTGACACAAATCAGCAGCCTCTGTGATTCAGTAATTGCCGGAAGCGATGATGCCACATTCAAAAAAGCATTGGCAATTTTGGAAAACCAAATCCGCGAACGAGATCTAAAAGAAAAACGCTAGAGCAAAAATCCGGCTCAAAAATTTTTTCAAAAATCAAAAAAAATTTGCAAATTTTTTTACATCGGTGATTTTCAGGGCATATATATATAGCAGAAACTAAAAAAGCTGGAGGCTATATGAAAAAAGTTTTTGCCCTTTGTGCCGGTCTGTTGATTTTTTGTTCAACAGTTTTTTCGCAGCCCGGTGTTGACGGATTTGAATTTTTGAACCGCGACATTTCGGAGATTCTGTATTCAATCAGCCTGTACCGTGGACTTGCTATTGTTGCCGACGACACTGTTGATGGAAAGGCCACATTCAGATTTGCCGGAGAGGATTTTGATTCCGCGTTCGACAGTTTTCTGCGCGCCGAGCGTCTCTATGTTGACAAGTCCGAAAAAGTCTGGACGGTCTCGAAAGTTTCATTCACGCAGAATGACAGCTCATATTTTCTGGACGCATCCGATGTCCGCCCTGTAATCCTTGTTGATAAAATCAGCCAAAAATTTCAGTGCGAGATTACTTTTGACTCGCTTGGAGAATCTCCGGTTACGCTCCATACAAGTGGAAAAAATGCGTCCGATTTTGTTGACGCGGTTGCGAGGGTTCTCGGAAAAGATTACTCTGTTGATTCCGACAATGGCCATTTTAGGATTAACAAAATCTCTTCGCAAAAAAAATCTTACTCCAGCGAAAGGGACCAGGTCTGTGTAAAAAAATACAGCGAGGATGGAAATGAGCTTTTTTCTGTTGATGTGCAGGATGCTTCCGCCGGTGCCACTCTGGAGGAGCTTTTTTCCAAGGCGCAAAAGGAATTCATTTTTGCATGCGACACAAGTTTTAGAATCAGGCGGGTGCTGTTCAGCGGCAAAAGTTTTGACGAGACTCTTTCGTTGATCTGCTCGAACTGTTCGCTACAGGCATTGGAGTCCAACGGAATTTTCTATGTGCTTCCAGATTCTTCGCTTGGTAGCTCGCTTGCTGACAGTGGAAAAATCTGGAAAAAACACAACCTTTCATGCTACGCAGTTTCAAGGGCCTGCTCGTTGATTGAAAGCCGTTTTGGAAAACAGAATCTGATTCCGCTTGACGAGGAAAATGGGTTTCTCTGTTTCGCAACCGAAAATGTACACAACCAGATTGCTGATTTTATAAAATCTTTTGATGATGCCAAAAATTCTTTTGTGGTAAAACTCCGCTACATCCACACCGATGATTTTTTGACACATCTTCCGCCCGGAGTAAATGCGTCGCAGATTGTGAAAAGCACACAGGACAATGTTTTCTTTTTCAATGGAAACGAGGCGCAGCATGAACAGCTTTTGGAACAGCTAAAAGAAATTGACTGTCCTGTAAAAAGAATCCGCTACGATCTTTTGGTAATGCAGTATCAGTCAACGGAAGATTTCAAATGGGAAAATACTTTGTCCGCAAAAAAACTTTCGTTCGGCGACAGAAATGACACATCCATTTCGCTTGGCTCCGTTCTTGATTTTAATCTGGATGTTGTAAGCGCGTTTGGTTTAAAATTTGCCGCATCATTGCAGAGTGCGATAAATGAAAACCGTGCGCAGGTTTTTGCTGACACAACTTTGCAGGGAGTGAGCGGTGGAACAATCAATTTTGTAAACACAAATACATACCGCTACCGTGACAACAATCTGAACCCGGAAACAGGAAAACCAATTTACACTGGAGTCACAAGGGAGATTGCGTCTGGATTAAAAATCGATGTGACCGGCTGGATTAGTGGCGACGGAGTGATTACAAGCAAAGTCACTGCGTCAGTTTCAAGACAGGGAGCGGACCTTTCTTCGTCAACCGGAAATCCACCGCCGACCAGCGAAAAAATTATTACGACCGAAGTTGTCGGAAAAAGTGGAGAGCCAATAGTTCTTAGCGGTCTAATTCAAAATGAGGACTGCTGGATTGAACAGCGCACCCCGCTCATTTCAAAAATCCCGATTCTGGGTTGGCTTTTCAAATCAAGAAACCAGACATCGGAAAAAACTGAGATGGTAATCTATCTGGTTCCGCATTGGGAAAGTGATGAAAATGTTTCGGAAACAAAAATCAGTCAAAAAGAATTCAGGGAAAGAGTAATCAAAAACATTGTCCTGGAGGAATCAAAATGACAGATGGAAATGCCTTTACACTTTCGCCCGTGTTCTGTCTTCATAATGGCGCTGTGGTTTTGTCGCAGGATGAAAAATCAGTGAGCTTTGGCCTGCTGAACGAGGATGATGAGATTTTAAAACGCAGACTTGAAAAAGCAGTGAGCGCAAAACTGAATGTGTGTGGTGAGGAAAACTCAAGCACTTTTGTTTCAATCGACAAGGACACTTTTAACAAACAGATTTCATGGATGTTTTCACATGATGGTGAGGAGGGTGAAAAAGATTTTCTGAAAAACCGGAGTGTTGAGATTTCGGAAAACGAGGCCGCCGCACTTTTGGATGCTCTGATTGGAAATGCATTGAAGTCTGACGCAACGGATATTCATATAGAAGGAAATGTTGTCCGCTATAGAATCCGTGGGAAACTTTGTTATGAAATTGAGCTTGGCGATGAGCGTAGGCATGCGCTTTCCCAGAGGATAAAACTTTTGTCAGGTCTGAATGTCGTTGAAAGCAGGAGACCACAGGATGGTCATTTTGTTTTGGAATCCAATGGGAAAAAAGTTTTTGTTCGTGTGTCCACTCTGCCAACTGTCGGAGCCTTTTCGGAGGATGACGAATCAATAGTTCTGAGACTTCTGGACCCAGAAAAAATACCATTGGACTTGAACAAATTGGGATTCACATGTGAACAGCTTTTGACATTAAAAAAGTTTTGTTCACTTGAAAATGGACTGGTTCTGATTTGTGGTGCGACTGGTTCTGGAAAATCAACAACAGCAGGAGCAATGCTGGAGGAGATAAGAAATGCAAGTGGGGACTCAAAAAAATTAATTTCACTTGAAGACCCTCCAGAATATATTTTGGAAGGTGTGAGTCAGGTGCAGATTTTGGAACGGCATGGGCTTGGGTTTACTGATATTTTGAAAAGGACTTTCCGACAGGATCCCGATGTGATTTTTATTGGTGAAATCCGCGACAAGGAGACTGCTGAAATTGCTGTTCAGGCGGCTTTGACCGGGCATCTGGTTTTTGCCACATTGCACACAGGTTCAATCGCTCAAGCTGTTTTGCGCATGTACGATTTGGGTGCGTCACCAAGATTGGTGAATTCTGTTTTGCGCGGTGTGATTGTCCAAAAAATGTCTGAAGGAAAAATGTCCGCAAGAATTCGCTCTTTGAATCCAGCGGATATTATTGATGAAAAAAATAATTGCAAGGAAGAATTATTGTGAGCAAAAAAGAGATAGTCCAGTTTACATCGGTGCTGACTGAACTTTTGTCTTCCGATATGACTCTTCGTTCCGCTTTGGAAATCATGTCGGACATGACGGGACTTAGGCGGACATGCACTGTGGCTGCCTGTGAAATAAAATCATATCTTTCGGAGGGATCAAGATTTTCGATTGCACTAAAAAAATGTCAGTCGCTCAGTTTTGATGAAGTCTACATTGCGTTCGTGTGTTCCGCAGAAAAAAGCGGGAATCTTGAAAAGACAATGGAATTTTTAAAAAAGCGGGAGGAAGGAAAAAGCAACCGTAGTGCAAAAATTTGGGCAATGTGCGCGTATCCACTCTTTGTGATTCTTGTGACCTTTGTTGGAGGAATCGTGCTTTCATCTTTTGCCACTCAGCTTGTTGCAGATTTGAGCGGAAGTTTTGATTTTGTTGCATATAAAAAAAATGTGGCATCTGGATGTGTGCAGGCGAATCTCTTTTTGTTTGTGGCGGCATTTATTTTGATAAAACTTCTACAAAATTTTTTGAACAAAAACATCCGGCTCGATATTTTCAAGATTCTAGATTTTATGAGCGAGTCGGGAATAAGTTTTTATTCTGCACTGGAGACTTCGCTTTTGCTTGCGGAAAAAAATGTGAGGATTAAAAATCAAATTCTTTCTGCAATGGAAGATGTTTCGCTTGGAAAAAAGATTGGAGAATCAATTGGTAATTTTGGAAAGGATTTTAAGCTTTATGCCCAGGTTGCAGAAAATTCTGGTGATTTGGGAAAAGTTTTTAAACAGATTTGCAGTTCACTTGAATCAAAATTTTCACGGGTTGAAAAAATCTGCATGGACCTGACAAGCCCTGTGATTATATCTGTTGCGGGAATCTACATAATTATTTTATTGAAGAAAGTAGTTATGCCGGTTTTGTTCACAATCAACTTCTAGAACTTGATTTTTGTTTTCCATAATCAATAAAACGGCATTTGATTTCTGGGTTTTTGATGGAAATCAAAAATAAAGTTTTTAGAAGATGATTAAAAATAAAAATATAGGAGAGTAAATTGAAGCAAATGTTTTTTTGTAAAAAACGGAATCTAAAATCAAAAAAAGTGGAGAAAAAAAATGTTGACAGAGATTCAAAAAACGGAGGATTCACGTTCGTTGAAACTCTTGGAGTTTTGGCAATCGGTGCAATCCTTGCTGCAGGAGCGAGCATCTCGGTGGTCAAGGCAATCGAAAGTGCAAAAGAATATTCGGCAAAGACGGATGTTGCTCAGTACAAGGCGGCCCTCCAGTCTTATTACCTTGATTGCGGAACATACCCGACGACAGAACAGGGTTTGGCAGCTTTATGGGAAAAACCGATTCTTGTTCCCGTTCCGGACTCTTGGGAGGGACCATATTTGGACAGGGAAATCAAACCAGATCCGTGGGGAGGAAATTATGTCTACATCAGAAAAGGGAGCGCGGCATTTCCAAACGAGTGTCCAGAAAATCTACCCTATGCAATTATCTGCTATGGAGCGGACGGAGTAAATGGAGGGGAGGGAAAAAATGCGGACATCATGTCATGGCGTTAAAAAATCTAGCGGTTCAACAATGCTTTTTTCACTTGGACTTGTTATGGCTTTTTCGATTGTGATGGTCGGTTTGGTTTCATGGATTAATGTGCGCTATGAAAAAGTGCACAAGGAATACCAGACTTTTTATCGCAGCGAATATATTGTTCCAGAAAGCGAGGATATGGTTGAAAATCTTTGAAGTAATTGTGTGCTGTGCAATGTTTGCAGTTTTTTCCAGTCTGGCCGTGGGGATAATTGTTCCAACTGTCAAGACCGCAACCAAAACACAGGAACTAAAAACGGAACTTGACAGGGACAAATTTCTTGCGGAGGGATTTTTAAAACTTTGCAGCGAAAAAAAAGATGAAGATTTGAAATCTGCATTGGTTGACTGGAAAAAAATGTGTATGGATATGTGGCCGCTGGATTTCTTGGAAATCACAAAATCTGGTGACTTCTATTTTGAAAAATGGAACTTCAATGGAAAAACTCTTGCAGTAAAATATTCTATTGATGAATCAAAAAATGAAAACTAAAAACGGGTAATATGAAAGCGACAGTAAAAAAATCGGACTATGAAATCTATACGTTCAATATTCCGTTGGGGCTGCGTGGAAAAAAAAGAAACGCATTTATAACTAGGGAACTTGAAAAAAATCATCCATGTTTTTCTCAGCAATGTTGCTTTGACTCAAGACTTAAACTTCATAAGGGAAAGCTGCAATCAGTGGTTGCTGTGATGGATAAAATAAAACTTTTGGAGTACAGGGGAAAATCAAAAAGTGGAATTGCTCTGGAGGGAGTGAAGAATTACAAATTTTTTGATGAAAACAAAAGGTACTTTGTATTAGGTTTTGCAACTTTGTTGATTCCATTTCTTGTACTTCCATATTTTTTTATAAATGAGTCGAAACCAAAACAAAATCCTGTGCAAAAGGATTTCCAGATTTTTGATGAGGACTTGATTCAGAATGATTTACAGGCGGAGATTTCGTCCTATGATTTTCTGGAGAAAATGTTCTTGAAGATTGCGGATGAGAATGGATTCATCACAAGTTTTTCTTATACAAAAGAAAGTTCTCCTCTGGATAATTTTGGATTAAAAGTTTCCCTTGAGCTAAAAAAAATCTATCCTGAGAACTTGGATTTCATAATGCCAGATGCTTCTGAAAAAGTGGACAAACATTTTTCTCCAGTATCTTACAAAAATCAGATGCCGTCGTTTTCGGTCAATTTTTCTGTGCCGCAAAAAAATGAGACATCTTTTAAAAGCATTGGTTTGGAAAAAATGTCTAGGCTGCGAGGAATCCTTGGCCAAAAATCAACAATTGTTTCCGAGAATTGTGAGAGTGGATTTTTTCAGATTTCCGTTAGGGACAAGGATTTTTGTAATCTGTTTTTGGCTTTGGTAGATGGGATAAAGGAGTTGGATGTTGAAATTGAAACTTTGGAAATTGTGCAGGGGCTTGAAAGTCATAATGTGAATCTTAGTTTCTGCGAACAGGAAAATGCAGAAGGAAAAACTGATGTTTCTTTGTTTGCGGATTTTTGGAATCTGTTTTGTGAGAAAAAAAATTATGAAAGCGTTGTCCCTGTAGAAAAAAAAGTTGCCGTAAAAAATGTGGTCCAAAAAACGCTTGTGCCTAACGTTTCAAAAGAAAATGAAAAAAACTATGGAGAAAAAATTGGAAATGTTGTAATGAAAAATGGAAAACGCATTTCATATTACCGTGGTGCGGATGGAAAAATAAAAGGGGTTGAGGAATGAAAAAAGTTTTTTATGTTTTGTTGACTATTTCACTGTGTCTGACTGGATGCACGACAATTAAAAATCATTCTATGTTGATGCACGGAATGGTTATCGGGGATTCAAATGAGCCTGTCGCAGGTCTTGAAATATTTGTTGACAAAAAAATGGTATGCAGAACTAACGCAAATGGATTTTTTGAAGTCGATGTTCCAATCAAAAAAGATTTTGAATTCGAGGTTTCAAAGTCTGGTTGGGAGCGCAAAAAATTTTGCGAGCCTTATATCGATGCTACAAAACTTTATGTATATCAAATTCACAGTATCGGATGGATTTATGCGGAGATAGAAAAATCTTTGAAGGACGGAGATTTTGATTCCGTATCAGCTTTGATTGAGGATTTGGAAAATCGGTATGGTGAAAACGAAAATGCTTTGTTCCTAAAAAGTGTTGTTGCCTACAAAACTGGGAATTACGAAAATGCGGACAGATATTTCAGGGAATCAAATGTTTCACTGAATGAAAGTTCTTGCGTGAAAAAATTCTATGAAAAAATAGGGGGAGCATTGTGGAATCTAGGAAAATAAAAATCTGCACCAGTGCTTTTGTTGCCGGTTTTATTGTTTTATGTGCGTCATGTAATTTTTCACTTTCTGTCTGGAGTCCGTACACTGTAAGCAATAAATATGTTGTGGTAGGAAAAGAGGAGGGACTTCACAGATTGGCGGGAGCTTACATTGATGTTGTAAATAATTCTGAAAAAACAATTGAGTCCGGAGAAATTTCTTTTGTTCTGTTCGATTCTGCCGAAAATCCATGTGGACTTGAAAATATTGTAACTTCATATGTTGACTTAGGAATCATGCCGGGAGAAGAAACGGAAATAATTATTTCACTGGACAAAGTGTTGGGAACAAATCTGGATGAATCATACAAACTGGATTTTGTTCGTTTTACAAAATTAAATTACGAGGATGGAAGTGTTTGGATGGATCCTCTTGGAGTAAGTTCGGGATGGTAAAAAATAACAAACCCTTGTGGCTAATAGGTCTTATTTTGATTGAAATTGTTCTGGCTGTCTCTGTTGTTTTCAATGGATGTACTTTTGGAAATATGGATGCCGTGGCTACTTCGGACATGAATAAGAATCTTGTGTCTCGAAAAAAGGACTGGACTTTTATGGTCTACATGGCTGCTGACAATAATCTGGAGGCTGCCGCCCTTGAAGATTTTAATGAAATGGAGGCTTCGGATTTTGATTCTGAAAAAATCAATGTTATCGTACTTTTTGATCGGAATAATTTCAAGGACAGTAATGATTTGGAGGAATGGCGTGGAGCCAGGATGTATGAAATCTGCAAAGACAAAAATGGAATCAACAATACCATTTGTTCAAAACGGATTTCATGTTCGGATTTGGGACTTGGTATAAAAAATGAAAAATCTTTGGATATGGGCAATCCAGAGACATTGCGTGGATTTGTGAAAAATGTGGTCAATTATTATCCAGCGGAGCACTATGGAATTTTTGTTTGGGGGCATGGAACTGGATATAGGAATTCATCACTCCAGAAAAATGAAACACGTGCTGTTGCGGTGGATGATAGTTCAGACTCGTTTATGGAAAACTGTGTTGTGGCTTCCTCAATAAAAAATGGGATGGGTGATAAAAAAATTGACCTTTTGGCTTACGACACTTGTTTTGCTGCTGAACTCGAAGTGGTTTATGAGTTTTCTGAAGTCGCAGAATACTTTATCGGCTCTCAGGGAATTCAAGTTGAATCTGGATTGGACTACAGAAAAGTTTTTACGAATGAAATTGGGGAGGCTGAAAACGGTTTGAGTGCTGCAAAATGTGTTGCAGAAAAACTTTCGGACAATATGAAAAAAGATTTTTCCATAATCAATTTGTCTGAAATAAAAAATCTTTTCTCTTCGTTCGACAGTTTTGCGTCCAGTGCGGCATCCTTTGTTTCATCAAAAACCGATGGCGTGGAAATTAGGAATGAGATTTTGTCAAAGGCGGAAAGTTTCAGGAGTTTTGAATCATCAAATAATCCTGTGTACGTAAATATCCTGTCACTTGCGGATGTGCTCGTAAAAAAATATCAAAATTTGGTTTCATATAAAAATAATTTGGAGACCGCGATAAAGAAGAGTGTTGTTTTTTATTCTGGAGCAAATAAAAATCTTCCGCTTGGTATTTATTTTTGTTCTGTTGATAATTCCAATGCCCTGATAATGGATTTTTCTCCATACTATTGCAAAGGAAAAAATTTGAAAAATCAATGTTCGTTTGTAAAAGATTCGAGTGCCTATGTTTTGACTGTTGAAAAAAATGGTACGCTTTTGGACAGACTTTTTGAGAACTACAACTTTTAATTTTTTTTCGTAAAAACAATTGTGAACATGAGAGAGTTTTGTGGCCGTGGATTTTGCCCGGTCCCCGAGAGACGGATTTTTAGGGAATATGATTTTACCGTCTAGCCACGATTTTTTACTTTTTGGGACACGGATTTTTCCGTCTTTGGATATGGGCAAGATAAAAATCTTGGACATTAATTCTAATTTTTGGGAGAATTATGATTAAAAGTAAAAACAAAAAAATTTTAACATCCCTTGTTGCAGGAATTTCTATTTGTTCGAACCTGCTTCCTCTGTCTGCTGAATATCGCGGACCCGATAGCCATGAATATGGTGGAGGATGTTCAACTGTTACAACACCGTCCTCTGGTTCTGGTGGTGGATCAACGAACTCTGGTACTACAGGGAACTCAAGTTCTGGCTCGACAACAAGTCCGGGTGCAGGTTCAAATTCTGGAAGCAGCTCTTCAAACAATTCTAGTTCGGGTGGAAAAACTGGAAGCTCTGGTTCTTCAACGTCATCTGGAGGTTCGGGAAATACATCAAGTTCTAGTGGCAACTCAAGTTCCGGTACGCAGACAGCTAATAAGCCAAACAATGGAACTGGCACGAACAATGGTTCAAATATTGAATCAGAAAACGGAAGTTCTGCAACAGGCAATGAAAACCAGAATTCAGGAGGCGGAAGCTCAACAACAACATCATCATCGTCGTCGTCTGGAAGTTCAAGTTCTGGAAGCGGTTCGCAGAGTTCAGGTCCAAGCACAACAGAATTGCTGCAAAATGCGACAAAAGAGGAACTTATTTATCTAAAGACGCAAATAGAAAACTACATTAGTGCATTTTGGAGCGGTAACAAGAAATTACTTGCGGAGTCAAGCGACAATATAAAAACATTTAAGTCAAGCTTCGTTAGAGATTCTTCGCCGGCCGTAAAAAATGTTTCGGAAAGAGTGTTTCCTGAAAAAACAGTTGGGGATCCTGTTATGATTACCGCCGGAAAATTTTTCACAAGTGATACGGATTTGACTCTGGATTATGGAAGCTCGGTTTTTGAAATCACAAGGTTTTACACATCGCAGGATTACCCGAACGGTGCTCTTGGGAAAAATTGGGCCTCAGTTTTTGATTCAAGAATCATCAGGGGAACAGGTGTTGAAAATTGTGCAAAACTTAAAAATATGCTTTCCGAATATGAGAGCAATTATGAGTCCCTTTGCTCAACATTGAGAGGCACTGGACTTAATCCTGAGTTTGTTCAAGAAGCAAAGAATGTTGCTACGCAGATTTCTGATTTGAAAAATCAAATTGAAAAAATAGAAAATGCTGCAAATATAAATCCAGATTTAAATAAGTATGTTGCTCATGGATTTGAAAATACAGCAAATAAATTGAATCCAGATAATCTTATTATGGTTGATTCGGATGGAAGTGTTTACAGTTTTGAATATTCGAGCGAAAAAAATAATTATCAAGGTGTAAGCAAAAATGTCGGCAGCAAAATCTTTGTTGAAAATGAGGACGGAGGATTTGTTGTCCATTACATTGATGGCACGTTGAAACATTTTGACAAATGGGGAATGCTTGTAAAAATTGAAGACAGATTTTCATCATCGATTGAATTTGAATACTTCAGTTCAATCAATAACAATGTCCGCCGTGTTCATTCTATTTTAAAAAATGATATTCCTGTTGTAGATGTAGAATGGAAAGACAACCGCATTTCAAAAATCACTGATTTGAGAAAATCTATTTCTGTATCCTATTCGTATAATGGAAATGGTTCGCTTATTTCTTTTGTTGATTCGGATGGCGATGTCTATGGCTACACCTATGACTCTGGTTTGGATTTGGTGAAAATGCTAAAGCCGGATGGAACTTTTATCAAAATCGACTACAGTGTAAATGGCTCAGATAGAAAAAAGCGTGTCTCTGCTGTTACAAATGAGGAAGGCTTTGAGGAAAGATTTTCAATCGACGAGCAAAAAGGGAAAACAATTTTCACCGACGCAGATGGAAATCAGTATATCTATAATTTTTCGGATGATGAAATTTTGCACGAGGAGGTTTCCGAAGATTATTTTGTAAATAGAACCTATAACGAAAGAGGACTTGTTGAAACTCTGTCGGATCCGTATAAAAAAGTTTCATACAACTATGATGAGTATAGAAATTTAATCAGTGCAAAATATGATGACGGGACTAGCGAGAACTGGACTTATACCCAGCCATACAACTTGCTTTCTTCATACAAGAATCGCGATGGTGTAACAACGGAATTTTTGTATTCTGAAAATGGCGGTCTTGAAAAAATTAAGCGTGACGGAGTTTTGATTCAGTCTTACACAAGGGATTCTGCTGGTCGTGTTGTTCATGCAAAGGGAATCAATAAAAATGAAGACTATGTTTACGATAGCAACGGTCTTTTGATTGCCGACAATCATGGTGTTTACCGTTATGATTCACGTGACAGAATTGTTGCGTATGAGACAAAGGACGGTTACTCATGGACTTTCAGTTATACTGATGACAATAAAATTCAAACAGCAGTTCTTCCGGGGAATCTTTTTGAAAAAAATGAGTACAATAGTCGCAAGGATTTAATCAAAAAAACTCAGATAGATTTGGTATCTGGCGAGACAAGAATCTATGAGTATGGGTATGATTCTCGGCATCTTTTATCTTCAATAAAGGTTGGCTGCGGAAAGAATTCGGAGCTAGCTGAAAAAAATATTCATCTTACAAGGACGCTTGACTATTATCCATCTGGAAAAGTGAAAGCTCTGATTGATTGGAATCAGGGTGAGGCGGTTGAATTGGATGCCGCAGGTGTGAAACGAACTTATACTTACAAAAAGGATAATGTTTCCAAAATAAAAGTTAACTTTGTTGATTCGTCTGGAAAAGAGTTTGGAAAGTCCTATGAAAAACTTTATGATGTTTCCTATTCAGATGGAAAAAAGATTATGACCATCACGGACGCTCTTGGAAATTCTACGACAGTCAGATTCAATGCCTATGGGTCAGTTGAAAAAATAATTGATCCATTGGGACGCCCCGTTTCTTCAGTATATTCTGCGGCTGGTTTTTTGAAAAATGAGACAGGCGCATACGGTGGTCAAGTTGATTATGAATGGGACAACGCAAGTGGACAGATTAACAAAATCTCAGACTCATATTCAAAAGTTGTGGACTATATTTACGATGAGAACGGTAAACTGAAATCGGAAAAGTATATCAATGGTGAAAAAAATGAATACGAGTATTCGGAGAAAAATGGTCTTACAACTGTGACAAAAAAATCTGCGCTCTACAATATTTCAACCGTCTATGATTCCATGGGAGTGGAAATTGCTCAAAAAATTGTTGATGCAAGCGGGAAAACTGTTTATGAAAAAAACATTTCCATCGATAGGCGGAATAATATTGTTTCACAGGATATTGGAAATGTGCATCTTGAAAACAAAATAGATGCATGGGGAAATTTGTCCGAGGATTTTGCGACTGGAGCAAAATACAACTATGATGAAAATGGCAACTGCATATCAATCAAAAATGGAAATGTCCCGGTTGAAATTTCTTATAACGTATTCAACAAAATTTCCTCAATTAAAATTGGCGAAAGATTTACCAAGTATTGTTATGATGCTGGAGAAAATCTTTTAAAGGTTTTTGACAATGTTGGAACTATTGCTGAATATTCTTATGATGTGTGTGGAAATCTTGTTTCGGAAAAAGGACGTGTCAAAACAGAGCGAAAATATGAGTACGATAAATCTGGAAATCTGGTAAAAATCTCTGAGGCTGGAAAGACAGTTCGGTCTTTCGAATACTCAAAAGATTTTCGGGTTGAAAAAATAATCGACGCAAAGGGAAATGCCAGAACCAACGAGTACGATGCTTATGGAAATCTTATTTCCGTAACTGACAGACTTGGTAAAAAGAGGACTGTCTCAATCAACAGGACGAAAGGTTCCACAATATACACAGATTTTAATGGAAAAAAATTGACGGTCACAAAATCTGCAAACGACAATTCAATCGTAAAAACATTTGCGGATGGTGACATCGAAAAAATCGTTTATGATCCACTTGGCTCCATTTCAAAAATGGAAAATGCTTTTGGAAATCAGAGATATGCTTTTGATTCTTCGCACAATCTTTCTACCGTTTTTGACGGAGAGAATAAAATTGATTACAGCTACGACAATTTTGGTCGTCTGGTTTCCATGAGGACAAATAATCATAATTATGACTACGAGTATTATGGAAATGGAATCCTAAAGTCGCTTGGACAGGGCGATTTTAAAAGAACTTTTGATTATGATGATTTTGGACAGCTGGTGCAGTCCTGCGACAATTCTTCATCAAAAATCTGTTATGAGTATGACGAAATTGGACGACCGGTTTTGACATATCAGAAGGACCGCGCTGGAAATATTGTTTTTGCCGAGGGAACTGTTTATGGTGAAGATGGGCGTGTGCTATGCAATTTTGACAAGGATGGAAATCTTTCAACTTATGAATACGATGACCATGGTAGAATTGCAAGGGTTTGTCTTCCGTTTGTGCAGCCATATTTTGATGAGGCGAAATCTGAACTTGAGGAATGTGGAAAGTCTGCATACACTTCGATGATTCTTGAAATTGCAAATGTTGATTCATCGACAAAAGCATCTGTAAAAAATCTTTTGAACAAGATAGGTCTTTCTTCATGCGCTCTTGATGGACTTCAGGAAGTTTGGGTTGAAACATATTCGTATGATGCAAATGGAAATCGCATTTCAAAAAATACTCCAGCTGGAAAAATGGAATACGAGTATGATGCGGAAAACCGTTTGGTGAAAATACTAGGTCCTTCGCCTGTAACAATTTCCTATGACGCAAATGGAAATATGCTTTCACGTAAATCGGATTTTGCAAAGAGTGAATGGAAGTATTCGCAGAACAATCGTGTTGTTGCAAGCTCCTATTCTGATTATGCCGCTGATGTATATTCTGCTTCCGAATATGGATATGACTGCATGGGCCGCCGAGTTTTTGTGAAGGATTCAAATGGAACTTGTGTCCGTAGTCTTTATGATGGGTTCAGTTTTGATAAAATCTATGAGTGGCAGGATAAGAATAATTCCTATAGTTCACAACTTTGGAGCGGAAATACAAATTCAAAAATCCGTTTCAGAAATATTGAAGGAAATTATTCTGGAACTGAAAGGTCATACAGAGATGCTTCACAGAATGTCTGTCCATTTGATCGTTACTATCTGTATG
>DGGQ01000135.1 GCA_002392275.1 Treponema sp. UBA3870 | reverse complement strand
TTCCGGTCGGAATTGTTAGCGCGCTTTCGCTTTCGCTTTACGGAATGTTCATCGCGATAATAATTCCACCCGCAAGAAAAAATCGTGCGATTGCGGTTGCCGTTGCCGCTAGTTTTGCATTGAGTTTCGCATGCTCCAGGATTCCGGGGGTAAAGTCAATTTCGGCAAGCACGAGGACAATCATTCTGACCGTGCTGATTTCGGCAGTCCTTGCTGTTGTCCGGCCTGTGGATGATTCAAAAAAAAGTGGTGCGGAGTAATATTATGGATGGAAAAATCTGGATTTACATTTTTGTTGCGTTCGGGGTTTCGTATTTGATTCGTGTCCTGCCTCTGACAATATTCAGGAAGCCGATAAAAAATCGATTCGTCAAATCTTTTCTATATTATGCGCCCTATGTGACTCTCGCTCTTATGACCTTTCCGGCAATCTTTGAGTCAACGCAGATTGTGTGGTCGGGACTTGTTGCCCTTGTGGCCGGTGTTGTGATGGCATATTTCGGGGCCGGGCTTCCTGTTGTGGCGGGCGCGTGCTGTGCGATTGTGTTTCTGGTGGAGCTGATTTTTTGCAGATAATTTTTGATTCGCGCGGCTTGTGTTGATTTGATTTTTGAATACGTTTAAAGGAATCTGAAAAAATTTATTGTGCCGATTGAAAAAATGGGGTACAATTTATCCATGCGCATATTTTTTGTGCAATTTTTGATTTAAAATCGGAGGTTCTTATGAAACGTTCCAATGTGTTTGTCAGGGCGGGAATCGGAGTTGCTTTTGCCTTTGCCTCGCTCTTTATCTTTGGTGGGTGCATTCTTCTGGGCTCGGTTCCAAGAACTGTTGTTGATTCGAGCGGGGATTCCTATTCATCTGCCGTGGTCGAGGGAGTCTGGAATCAGTCGAGTACAGGAAACAGCTACGAGATTGCGGAGTCCGGTGGAAGCTACACGCTGACATGTTTTACCACAAAGTCAAATGGCGAGAGAAGCTACAGCAACAACATGACGACATTCGAGCGTGGCGCAAAGAAAAGGATTGACGCTAGGCATGGATACCTTTACGGATACAACAAGAACCGACCGGGATGGATTGCCTACTACTACACGCTGAGCGGCGACCGTCTGAATCTGACGCAGTGCCTTAACGACAACGGGGGAGCGACATGGAGTTCGCTTGACGATGCCCGGGCCTTGGCGGACATTTCAAATCCTGGTACAGTCAAGATGGATTTGAGCAAGTAAGTCTTTCGGGATGTAATTAAGACCGTCACTGCTTTTTTGTGGTGGCGGTTTTTTTTGTTGTAAGGAGATTTTGTTTCCGCAGATTTCCATGCTGATTTTTTTTATTTTTTACAGATTTTCGATTTTTATGCTTGACATGGAAGTAAAAAATATATATACTAAAATACATCAATGCGGGGATGGTGGAATTGGTAGACACGCTAGCTTGAGGTGCTAGTGCTGCGAGGCGTGGCCGTTCAAGTCGGCTTCTCCGCACTTAGATGACCCTTCGATTTTTATCGGAGGGTCTTTTTTTGTCAAAATTTACTGGCCCGGATGTTTTCAATCTGCAAATCCCATAAAATCTTTTGCGATACTTGACAAAAAAACGCAATGAATGCAATATTCTACATAAAAGTTCGGGGGAATATTTTGGAAGACGATATACTTACAATAGAAGAGGTTGCCAAATATCTGCGTGTGAGCGAGCGTACCGTTTACGACTGGGCGCAGAAAGGCGAGATTCCGAGCGGGAAGATTGGGACCGTGTGGCGGTTCAAGCGCGACGAGATTGAGCGCTGGGTCAACGACAGGCTTTCCTCAAGGACTTCGGCTCCCGGAGACATGTCGGTTCTTGTCAGGAACATCCTTTCCCCGGAGAGGATTGTTTTCATGGAGCACCAGACCAAGAGGGACGCTCTTGTGCGTCTTTCGCAGACACTTGCGACGGCTCCCCAGATTAAGGATGCCAAGGAGCTTGAGACCGAAATCCTGAGGCGCGAGGAGCTTATGTCCACCGCTATGGGCCGTGGAATTGCCATACCGCATGTTAGAATTTCCTCCGTGACGGATTTGGTGGTGGCGGTTGGAATATCAAGGGTTGACATAATCGATTTCCAGGCGATAGACGAGGTTCCGGTTAGGCTCCTCTTTATGATTGCGGCGGCCAGCAACCAGCACAACTACTATCTCCAGACGCTCTCCTATTTCACATCAAAACTGAAGGAGCCGGAGCTTAGGGATTCTCTTTTGAAGTCCACCGACCAGATGGAGGCGTACAGGCTTCTGACAGAATGAGCATGCTTGGTAACGAGGCTGTCGGACTGTTCTGCTCTTGAGGGACCTCCTGTTTATAATTTATAAAGGAATTTTCTTAAACAATTGACGCGCCGGGACTTCCCAAAATCACGATTTAAGCCGATAATGGAAGAGGTATCATGTTTGCCGGTGAACCCTTGTTATTATAATACATGAAAAAATGGAGCTGAGATATGGCGCAAAATGATAATTCGACTTTCAACGACCTTGTTACAGAAATCAGCAAGGGCGAGCGAGAGCAGATGTTAAAAAATATGAAACAGGGAAAAACTGTTGAAGGCATGGAGCCTAATGACATCGCCGATGATGCGCAGAAGGAGAAAACCGAGGACCTCGCCGCCAAGATAAAGAGTCTGTCATTTTTTAAGAGGTTTATTTTCTGGCTGACCGCGACCTTTACAAATTCCACCATGGAGGGGGTCCTGAACAAGTCCCTGATGCGTGAGATTGCGAGAAGCGTGGACAAGGTTGGCCCCGGTCTTATTGATTTCAAGCGGAGGCAGCTTGGACCCACGTTCTACGAGAAACTTGCCGAACTGAAAAAGGCCGCCGAATTTTTTGCCCCCTATGTCGCAAAGTACGAAGGAAACAACGGCACGTTCTATATGGTGCTTGGTTCCCTTTTGGCCCCTGAGCTTGGTGATGAAATCAGAAGCGAGGCGGACCCATACCAGTATGCCCTTAACGTTACGGTTACGTCCGACATGAAGTCACTCCTTGTGAATAAAATGGAGAAGGCGATTGATGGAATATCCGGCACAAAGAAGGCCGAAATGTATGCCGCCGTCCGTGGGGTTGAATGGCTGAGACAGTTTGCGAGGCTCCCCTTTGGACGCATAATTTCAAAGTTCGAGGTCGTGGTCGAGGGGGCGAGGGGCTGCGATTTTGCCCAGGTCAAGAGTGATTTTGGCGAGCTTACAAAAATCCTTTCGAGCTATGTGCCGCTGACGGATGAGTCTGTCCAGGCTCTCTACATGGTCACGAAGAAAAAGAACCTGGCGGTTGCGGATAATGGCGAAATCACAAGCGGTGAGGATGAGGACAGCACCAACTTTATCAACAACGCCGCCGCCCAGAACGGAATAATCAAGATGTTCGTGAGGACAGTCCCCATACTGAAGATCGCACGCCTTGTTTTTGAGAATTCGGTCTACACTCCGGAGGCTTATGGAGGAGGCGAGGGATGGTTCCAGAAGTACAGGGGCCAGTGGAAGCTCCTGTTTGAACGTCGGTGGAACAACTGGGAGCGTGATTCAAAAAAGGAGAAAATCAAGTACAAGCTCAAGGAATATTTTGCAATCGTGGATTTCCCTCTTTATCCGGTCAGACCCTGGGAGGCTCAGAATGTTTCGAAGACTTTCCACTACCAGCTGACACTTGGATTCATAAACTATTATTTCAAGAACCAGTTCCCGCAGTTCAATTCGGTTCTCTCGACAACATCCGTGGAGGGTGATTTTGCCATGCGCGAGAACAGGATTGAATTCTCAGAGTCCCTTAACATTTTTATCCGTGTTGATGACGCGCTGGAGCTTCTTGCCAGACAGCTTTCCGCCGGGGGTGAGTACGCGCAGATTTTCAGTTCCTACGAGGTGAAGAAATCAATCTCCAGTGTTGACGAGGCAAGGCTGAACGACACAATGACTTCCATAGAGAAGACGGTCGCCCAGATGATAAAGAATTTTGGAAAGGCGTGCCGCAGCATGAAAAATCTTCTTGGAGGAATCATAGGGGACAACACTACACCTTACTATGGTCCGGTCGTGAATCTTGCGAAGCTGGGTGGAAAGGAAAACAGGGTTTTCAAGGCGATGCTGGTCAAGGCGAACGAGAGCATAGGCCACGCGTACGAGTTCCTTCAGGACATAGAGCCGCTCGACCTTAGCATAGAGGATTTGTAATCCATGCCGCCGCTAAATTCCACCGGAAAAAAGTTTTTCACAGGAAAGTTTTATTTCAGGGGGCGGCCTGTCGAGGATGGACCGTCCTATGGAATGACACTGAAAGCCGCCGGCTCCATGCGCTTCAGATGGAACGAGAGGAACGTTAACCGTGAAAATTTTCTTGCGGAGCTTGCTGGAATAGAGCGCCGCACCGTTGCTGTGGAGCTTATCCACTCCCAGAACGTTTTCGCCGTGGACTCCCCAGATGAGCTTGAGCTGATGCAGGGTGATGGGATAATCACAGTGAACAGGGAGCTTGTTCCTGTTGTGACTGTAGCCGACTGTATGCCCATATTCATTTTTGATCCGGTGACCGGTGTTTTTGGAACCCTGCACTCAGGATGGAAGGGTACCGGGATTGTCGGGAACGCGATAAGGCTTGCCGAAAAAAAATATGGCTCCAGGCCGGAGGATTTCTGCGTGGTGATGGGGCCTCACATACATGAATGTTGCTACCTTGTGGACGAGGAGAGGGCAAAGTATTTCCGCGTCAATTTTACCCCGGACTGTGTTGAGGAGGAAAAAACCGGCGGATACAGGCTTTCACTTGCGAGGGCAAATCTTTCCGTTCTCCGCGAGATTGGTGTGGACGAGGACAGCATTGTTTCCTACAGCGACTGTACCTGCTGCAATCCTCTCTTCGGTTCATTCAGGCGGGAGACAGCCAATCTGGCCCCCGGAATGGACATGGAGGAAAGGCAGAGGCATTTCACTGTACAGGCAGCGTGGGTCAGGTGGTAGCATCTCCAGACTCTCCCGGTTCGCCGTCCAACTTTTTTTCTTCCTTGATTTTGCTGATTTTTTCGTCGATTTTATTTATTTTTTCACCAGCCTCGTTCTCAATTTTTTCTACAATCTTTTTGTCGTCGGTGTCTTCCTTTTTTGCGAGTTTTGAGCAGAAAAACGTCAGTACCGCGCCAACGACAAGCGAGATTATGCTGCCGATTGCCTTTCCCGGTGAGTCAAGACATGTGAACCCGGGGAAAATATTCACAGCCGACGCGCAGATTAATCCAAAGATGAATGCGTAGGACTGGTTCGGAAGTTTTTTCAGTATGAATCCAATCAGCTTGGCCGCGCTCACAAGACCCACGAGCAGTCCGATTCCGTTTGGAAGCAGCAGCAGCAGTGACTTCAAAAAAAGGTTTGGAACGAACAGCGACGGTATGCTTTTCATTATAATCGGGTACACGCCCATCATCAGGTTGACAAGGGACCCGGACACTCCCGGAATAATCATCGCGACAGCACCAAGGACACCGGCGATAAAAAGTTTTAGCGTGAGGAACCATGTCTGCTCGGGAAGTGCGGAAGCCATCTCGGCGGACTCCATGTTGCCCTCCAGTCTTCCAATGAAAATCAGAATCCCGAACGCCACAATCACGCAGGCGACTAGCACACAGATTTTTCCCGCGCTGAATTTTTTCCCGTCTTTTTTTTCAATCATGTAGCCGAAAAGGCAAGGCAGGCTTCCCAGAATCAGTCCCGTGAAAAAATACTGGGTCTGGACCTCAAATTTTTCGTAGAGTATGGACACAAGGCTTGCGAAAATCAGTACGCCCATCAACATTCCGCCGAAAAGCGGAAACACAAATTTTTTGTTGCGCCAGATTTTCTTGATGTTCAGCGTGAATGCGTCCACGAACTGGTCATATATGTTGAACACCGCCGCCATGGTTCCACCAGACACACCGGGGATGACGTTCTCAATGCCCATCACTATTCCGACTATCAGGGTCCTTATTATTTCCATAAACTTTTTCTCCTCTTTTTACTGCTGTGCTGCCGATGCCGCAATGTCAAGCGCCTCTCCGGCAGACTGTGTTGCCTTTACCGTGAATTTTGTGAAGAATCCCTTGATGTTCTCCCAGACCCCGGCGATTCCCTTTGGATTGTTTGCTATGGACACGACAATCCAGATAACTAGCGCGAGAACCAGAATCAAAAGGACTATCCTCTTCCACGGGAATTTCTTGTCGGCGTATGGGTCCTTTGCTGTGAGCTTTGAGTTCTTCGGTCTTGTCGCAAGTCCCGTCATTGTAGAGCCAAGCTTTATGTTGATTTTTACGTTTCCGTTGATTGCCCATCCCAGTGCGTCCAGTATCGGCGCGATGTTTCTCTGCCTGAGCTTTGACCACGCGATGAAGCATGACGGAAGCGAAATCAGTAGTATTATGCCGAGTATTCCAAGCGGAATCCACCCCTTGAGTCCAAGGAACGCGCTCATAAGTCCACCGACAACGGTTGCTATTCCTGTGAACGCAACTGAAAGGGCCGCTATGGTTCCTATGTCGATTTTCTTTGTGGTAGCCGCGGCCATGTTTGTCGCAGCCTCTCCCGGATGTTCGACCGTGGCCGCCATTTTTTCGGATACCTTTGACTCCGCGTTGGCCGCCATCTTCGAGACCTTCTCCTGCACCAGCTTGACCAGCTTTTTGTATGGACTCCAGAACGCCTGCTTTATGCTGATAGGGTTTTCAACAATCTTTGTTATGGTCGCATCCCAGTCGCCACCGTTCCTGTCGTAGAAAAGTCCATTGCGCCCGACCATCAGGTTTTCGCTCTTTCCGGCTGAGACCATTGCCGCTATGGACATCTTTTCCCCGGTGGATTTTTTTGTGCAGTCGCAGAAAAGGAGATAGCACTGTGAGAGTGGGGACATGTTTCCAAGTTTTGCCTGGTCCGTCACCTTGAAGCACAGGTCGCACGAGTGTCCGTCTATGTAGAGGGTTCCGCACTGGAATACAGCAGGTGTGTCCGGGTCGTAGAATTCCTCGAACGAAACATAGTTCTTGAGCAGACGAAGGAAGTCCCGCCGTAGAAGGAGCATCTTTTTCAGGTCCAGAGTTGCCAGCGCGACCGGTGGATGCTTTTCCTCCTCGTCAAGTGCGTGCGCGATAATCTGCTCCGAGTCCGACGCAAGAATCTCCCCAACGCGGTCCATTGAAAGTCCTGACGCCGTGTTTGACGGTTTTGCCCCGAACCAGCCCATGTATGCGTCAAAGTCTGACTTTATTTTTTTCCACTCGCTTTCATCAATTCCGGTCTTAGTTCCGCCAAAAATGTTTTCAACAACATTCCGCCTGAAGGATTCTATCCTGTCCGCCCACGCAGGGTTTATGGAATCCACCAGCGGAAGCGTTTTCTGGCTGTTTATCTGGGAGAGCGGGAGGAGCTCAAGCTTTTCCTTTGAGAGTCCACCGTCAAGAGTCGAAAGCTCCCTTGCGTGTAGATTTTCGGAAAGCTCCCTTGAGTATGAGTCAACATTGCAGCGCAGGAAGAAATCGTCAATCTTGTCCCTGACCGCCATGTATGAGGCTGCCGCGGAGTCGGTCGCAAGTCCCATGAAGAAAATCCCCGGCGCATCTTTTTGGGCTAGGTTACGCCATTCCTGGATTGAGCGCAGGTCCGCGAAGAAAGTCTCGAACTGTTTCCTTGTGATGCCCTTTGACCCTGAAATGTCGTCCGAGCCGCCGCTTGCTTCTATTATTTCCTCAACAGTCTTCGCTGCTTCCCCATCCTTTATGGCCGCTGGAGGAAGAACCCCGTCTCCGTTGTACACGCATGGCGCAAAAAGCTTGTCGTTGGTTGAGACATCGGATAGCGAAATCTCCCGGCAGTCTGCCTTCCCCAGAATCTCCAGAATTGATTTTGCTGACTCGGCGGGGGAGTGGCCACAGGAAAATGCCTCGTCGGAAAGTGCGTCGAGTGGAATGGTGTCCCCGGCTTCCATTATTATTTCCGGCTTACTGAAATATTTTTTTATGAACGAGCATGCGTCCAGAACCTCTGGAACACGGACCCTTCCATCCTTGTCCAAATCAAGAACCTTGAGAGTGTCCTCGCTGAACTCAATTCCCGTTACAGGACATGAGAGAGCGACCCAAAGCTTTGGATCCAGCTTGTCAAGCTCCAGAACGTCATCGATTGACTGAAACTGTAGCTGCATGAGTCCGCCTGTCTGGACAAAGTGCCATACATGTCCGCTTGATTTTATGTCTCTAGTTTTCATTTTTTCCCCACAAACATTTTACTATGGTCTTCATTATTTTTGCTGCCTTGCCTCTGTGGCTGATTGCGTTCTTCTCTTCCGGGCTGATTTCCGCCGATGTCTTTCCGTACTGCGGCAAGAAGAAGAGCGGGTCGTATCCAAAACCGTTTTCCCCCCTCTGGTCCACCGGGTCCTCTATGATTGTCCCCTCCATTGTCTCCTGGCTCACGTAGATTCTTCCGGGACCCATGTAGAGCACCATCGCACACACATAGCGCGCGCTTCTGGGACCGTTGGGAAAGAGACCGTTCTTTGAGTCCGGCGTGACATTTTTTCCGCCCGCTATGGCATCGTTCAGCTGCTCTATGAGAAATCTGTTCTGGTCCGCCTGGGAAATCTTCGCGCCGTCTGGCCGTCCGCGCATGAAATCTGGTCCCGCGTATCTTGATGAGTAGATTCCGGGCGCACCGTCAAGAGCGTCAACACATATTCCCGAGTCGTCGGCAAGGACAGGGCATCCCACAATGTCGTAGAGCGCCTTGGCCTTTATTATGCTGTTCTCGTAAAAACTGTTGCCGGTTTCTTCCGGGTTGAAGTCTATCCCCTCGTCCACCGGCATGACTATGGTGTGCTCAGGAAAAAGCTCCTGCATCTCCCTCTTTTTGTTCTTGTTTCCGCTTGCCAAGTAAATCTTCATATTTGACATAATAACTTTTTAGGGTGATGTTGTCCATATTCTTTTGGGCCTGGTTGATTACATATCTCACGTGCCTGTCGCTTATTCCAAGCAGCCTTCCTATTGTCACGTTGGACGGGACCCTGAGATTCTCCGAGTGCAGCTGCTCGTTCTTGATTCTCCATGCCGCGTCCGCCTTTTCAATCTTCGCCCCAATCTCCATGCTTGTTTCCGAGCCTACATCCACCAGCTCCATTTCCGCCGCGAACTTCCGCTTGTAATAGAAGAAATTGTCCCTCGTCTTTTCCAGTTTGCTGATTCTGCTTTTCTTTGATTTTATGGACCGTTTTGCCTCATCGACAAGTTTTTTTATGTCCCCGAAGCTTTTTCCGCAGACGGCGGCGGCGTTTTCTATCATCGAGTCGCTGACAAAGGAGCAGCTCTTCAGCAGAAGGACAAGGCATGCTTCCTTCCTCAGGTTTTCGGTCTTTGCGAATCCTGCCCGGCTGTTCCTGATTTTTCTTCCCCTGCGGATTGAGTATGATTTTTCATCCTTTTTTGTCATCTCAAGAATTCTGTTTATTGACGGAATCTCGCTGTCCATGGCCGTGCAAACCGATGCCGGATCCATTTTTTCATAGGACTTGACCGACTCCTCGTAGAAAATGTCGTCCATCATGCTCAGGGTGCTTTCCTCGCAGCTCCTTTTTGCCCTGGTCTTGTACCACGCGAGCAGAGCGTTGTTTATGTTTACGTAAAGAAAATTCTCGAAGGACCCCAGCTCCGGTTTGTAGAAGCTGAACACTGACTTTGAGCGTTCATAGTAGAACAGCATGAAGTCGTGGAGGTCGTCCCCCTGCAATTTTTTTAGACCAAACCATTTCCTGTTCCTGTAGACGGTTTCCATAATCTGAAGCGACGCCTTGTCCACCGACAAAGTTCCATCGCTGACCTGCTGCGCCAACTTTTCTAAATTTTTCATAAATTCTCCTTAAAAAGCTATATGCAAAAACCGTGCCAAGAAAATATTACTAGAAAGCCACCCGGAGGACGGGTTTTGATTAAAAATCTGGTAAGATATTACTAGACGCTGCCCCTTGCTTGGAAAAATCTAACTGACCGTTTGGTTAGATAGTTAGATTTGGTTAGATTTTTGAACGGATTTTTACAAAAAAAAGGACCGCCCGATTCTACAGGCAGTCCCGCTGGTTTTCTGTTGATTTTTTTGCTTCTTTACAATAACACCTTAGGCCTGGGATTCGTCGCCAGCTTCCTTTGGATGCGATTCGAACCACTGTGTCCAGGCCGTGTTGACCTTGTCGCAGTAGTCCTTTTTTTCTTCGTCGCTGATGAAGGCGGAGTTGAATCCGTTCAGTATAATCCGCTTGATGTCCTTCAGTTTTAGCCCCATCTTGCTGTAGACGTTCCAGTATTCGTCAATCAGGTTCACCTTGAAGAAGGTCGGGTCGTCGGTGTTCAGTGTAACGTTTATGCCGGCCTTGAAAAGTTTTTTGAATGGATGGTCCTTGATTCTTGTGACGTAGTGCTTCGTGAACACATTGCTTGTCGGGCTTACCTCAAGAGGCAGACCTGATTGCGCAAGCTCCTTCATAAAATCCTCATCGTAGGCGGCTGAAATTCCGTGTCCAATGCGCTCCACGTC
>DGGQ01000210.1 GCA_002392275.1 Treponema sp. UBA3870 | reverse complement strand
AACGCAGCCACGTTCAGAATCCACTGCACTATAGTAAGAAATGTGTGCCGCTTTTGGGATTTGTATGTAATCAGCGCCTTGCAGAAATTTGTGCAGAACCAAGCCATCAGTATGAGGGCCACACGGCCAACCAGCCTGCACAGAAACTTCGGGGCAAAGTAGCACAGAATCATGCTCACGGCAAACATCAGTGTGACGCAGGAAAGCATCAGGATGTGGTTGGTTATTGATGTCTCCTCCTTCTGTCCAGTCGCAACATGGTCGGACGTGAAGGAAAAAAGCATAAGGGCCGCACCGGCAAAAAGATTTATGAACAAGAAAACCATTTTTATCCCTCCACCTTGGCGACCATCATTGTAACGTCGTCGCGCAGTTTTTTGTCACCGTTGTAGGAGAACACCAAATCGACGACATCATCGATAAACTCGGCGGGACTCTTTGCCGCGCTCCGCTTGATTGTGTTCTCGTAAAGCTGAGTGTCCCCAAGCTCCACCCCGTTTTCGTCCATGACCTCTGAAACACCGTCCGTAGCCATCAGAATAACGTCGCCACGGAAGAGTCGCTGCTCCGAGACCTCAACTTCGTCAATGTCGATGATTCCGACAACCGAGCAGTTGGATGTGAGCGGCTTGATTTTATATCCGTCGGGGGATTTTGAAATAATCAACGGGTCCGACATGGATGCGTTCACGTAGCGTATGGTCATCTTTGAGGTATCCACCACGCCAATGAATACGACCGTGTACTTGTCCTGTAGCTTCATGCCCTTGATGGCCTTGTCCACCGCGCGAATCATGTTCGGGAGGTCCTCCTTGTTGTCAAGAATCTTGACCGTGTTCATAACCAGACCCATGACGAGGGATGCCGCAAGACCTTTTCCCGAAACGTCGCCAAGCATGAGAAGCGTCTTTGTCCTGCTGATTGGAAGCACCGTGTAGTAGTCACCGGAAACGTTTACAAGAGGACGATAGTAGGCCGCCACGGAAAGTTTTTCGATTGTGGGCATCACCGGTGGAAGGAACGAACGCTGGGTCTCGGCAAGCTGGTTCCACTCGGACGAAAGCTCGGAGATTTCAGCAAGACCGTCGATTGTCTTCGCTCGTCTGAAGAAGCGGATGAACTCCTCGTAAAGCAACCCATAGATTTCCTCATAGAAAAGCCTCGTGTAGCGGCAGAACACATAGAGGTGGCACTGGTTGTATATAAGGAAGAAGCCCCTCGCCCGTGAAGATTTTGACACGACACCGTAGTCGTTGCCAATAAAATAGTAGCCCTCGCGCCACGCACTCTTGAAATTTCTGTCAAGAGTGTTGATTACATCCGGGTTGCATGTGATCCTGTTCGGGGAGTTGTAGAGGACGTAATCCTTTTCCCTGTCAACAAACAGAACGGAGCAGTCGCCCTTCTCCTCCAGGATTTTTCCAACGTTTTCATAAAAATCATCAAGGGAGCTACATGTTCTGAGGCTCTCGATAAACTCGTAAAGCACCGCATTTTCCTTGCCCCTCAGCGTCCGGTCCATGCTCTTCGTGTAGATTACATTCCTGAACCGGTACATAATCAACGTGAGTGAAAAAACAAGAATCGTCACGCAGACCCAAATAAACAGCGCGGCATAATTTTTGCTGGCTATCGAGTCCGGGATTATCTTGCAAGCAAGAAAGACAATTGCGGCGACCAAGACTATGTTGGTCACTATAATCAATAGATAGTGCTTCGCCTTAAACATACGGGATCCTCTTATATTTTTTTATGCACACCAAATTTGTACGTTCTACTATTATACATCAATATCGGCAAATTTAAAGAAAAAAAAAGTTCTTTGTGAGATGTTCGCGCTCCATAAAAAAGGAACCCCGAAAAACTTATGCTTTTCGAGGCCAGTCTGAAAATGAGACGCTTAAAACCCATGATTTCAGGTCCTTAAACTAGAACGCACCTGTACACCATCTCCAAAAAGTCCTTGGGAATGGATTTTCAGAGATGGTCCAAAGCGTTTTTACAAAAATCTACACATTTTAAGATTTGTTTCAGCGCGAAAGTGAGGAAAGCGGAACCAAATCCGGGGATGTGGTGGCCTTTTCAAGAGCGGCATACTGCAGCATAATCTTCTGCTGCTCCCTGCTGATTTTGCTTGGAAGCTGGACCAGAATCTTAACATAGAGGTCGCCCTTCTTTGATGAGTTCGTGTACGGAACTCCCTCGTCCCTGATTCTGAGCATCTTTCCATGTGGAGTGCCTTCCGGGATTTTGATTGAGATGGTCTGCCCCGAAAGTCCCCTGATGTCGATTGAAGCACCAAGGACAGCCTGCGAAAGTGAGATTGGCACGGCACAGTAAAGGTCGTTTCCATCCCTCTCAAAATATGTGTCCGCCTTCACATGGACGATTACAACAAGGTCCCCGGCCGCACCACCGTTTTTGCCGGCATCGCCCTGATTGTGGATTACGAATCTCTTTCCTTCATCCACGCCAGCTGGAATTGTTATGGTCATCTTCTGCTTTTTTTCCTGGAGACCGGTTCCGCGGCAGGATGTGCATGGCTTATCAATAACGGTACCCACGCCGCCACAAGTCGGACAGGTCTGCTGAACGGAAAAGAATCCACGGCTGCTTCTTATCTGTCCCATGCCGTTGCAGGTTCCGCAAGTCTTTTTTGATGAACCCGGCGCACCACCGGACCCACCGCAGCTCTGGCAGACATCATATCTTCTATATTCTATATCCTTTTTACAGCCGTAAACCGCCTCGCTGAAAGTAAGCTCCAGATCATAGCGGAGACTTGCCCCGTCATTGTTGGCACGAGACCTTGAGCCTCCTCCAAATCCACCGGAGAATCCACCGCCAAAAAGGTTTTCAAAAATATCGCCGAAACCGCTGCCAAAAATGTCACTGAAATCATGGAAGGCATGGCTGTATCCCTGAGACGCACCATTGTCCACACCTGCAAAACCGAACTGGTCGTACTTTGCACGCTTGTCCGCATCACCCAGAACTTCGTAAGCCTCTGTCGCCTCTTTGAATTTGGCCTCGGCCTCCTTGTTGCCCTGGTTCTTGTCCGGGTGATATTTTATCGCGAGTTTTCTGTATGCCTTTTTTATAGTATCCTCGTCCGCATTTTTATCTATGCCAAGGACTTCATAGTAATCTCTTTTGTCAGCCATAATATTAAATCAAACTTAAATCAAAAACAGACCGCCCGGAGACGATTCCCCGGACGCATCCAAAAAACGGCCACCTCATATTTCTATGGGCGACCGAAACTTTGCAAAATTATTTGTCGTCGTGAACTTCGTACTGAACGTCGTCGGCACCGCTCTTGTCGAACTTTGAGTCACCGCCCGAAGCATTTGCTCCAGCTCCAGCGGATGGGTCTGGTCCCTGTGATGCGCCCGCACCTGCTCCACCGGCTGCCTGCTGTGACTTGTACATCTCCTCGGCCAGCTTGTATGAAGCCTGCTTCAAAGCCTCGCTCTTGGCCTTGATTGCGGAAATATCGGTTCCCTTCAACGCTTCCTTGACATCGTTCATTGCAGTCTCGATGTTCTTTTTGTCGCCATCAGAAACCTTGTCACCGTAATCCTTGAGAGCCTTTTCGGTCTGGTAAACCAAGCTGTCGGCCTCGTTACGTGCATCGACTTCCTCACGCTTCTTTTTGTCTGATTCCGCGTTGGCCTCGGCATCCTTTACCATGCGGTTGATTTC
>DGGQ01000117.1 GCA_002392275.1 Treponema sp. UBA3870 | reverse complement strand
TGAACAACAAGACCACCGCCGTGAGACTTATTCCCGCTCCTAGCAAAAAACCGGGCGACTGGGTTGAGTTTGGTGGACTTCTTGGCGGCTGCCCTGTAATCGACGTGAACCGCTTCTCCTGTGCAGATTTCATAAACCGTGGCGGACGCATCCCGGCTCCAATCCACTCGTTCAGAAACTAGAGCATGGAATCCGTAAAAATAATTTCCGCCACAAAGACCAGCGGAATCTACCGGATGATGAAAACATTTCTCCAGCCCTACGAAAAATTTGCCTGCCAGCTGATGGAATTTCTGAATCAAAAAGACAAGGACGTTCTTGCCGTGGTAAATGAGATTGGCGATGATGTTCTTGTCTGCGGGATTTTCTACTATTCAAAGGGCGGACTTGTGCTTCCCTTTTTTATCGAAAAGACTTCCGCGGTGGAGCAGATTCTCCGGGACTTTTTTTGTGAGCACCGGGTTTTTTGTGTCTCGGGAGAAAAGTCTTCAACAGACTTTATCGTGGGAGCTGTCCTTTCCTCAAAAAAACAGAGCGAAAAAGAGAGCCGTGAATTTGATTTGATGGAATCGAGGGGAACGGTCCGGGACATCTCCATGGATGGCTACAGATTTAGACAATGCACCAGAGACGACTCCGATTTTCTTTATCCGCTACAGGTTTCGTATATAAAGGAGGAGGTTCTGCCGGATGGAATGGAACTGAATCTCCCTGCCGAAAGGCTTGCGATGGACAAAATCCTTAAGACAGGAAAAATCTATGCGGTCACTGATTTGAGCGGGAAAATAGTCTGCAAGGCACAAATCAATGGCGAAACTGATTCGTGTGTGCTTGTCGGTGGAGTCTTTACCGCCGAGCCATACAGAAAAAAAGGACTTGCCGCTTTTATGATGGAGAACCTAAAATCTCTTTTCGCGCAAAAAAACAAGTCATGCACTCTTTTTGTAAACCACAGAAACTATGTAGCCGCAGCTCTCTACAAAAAAACGTCCTTCAAAAATTTTGGCACATACAGAATTGTGTATATGAAGTAGTGGTGATTCCAAAAATCAAATACAGGGAATCGGAAAAATGTACTTGAAAAAAAATTAAAAACTAACCATAATTGATTATGGAAAACATTTCTTTAATTCTTTCGGATTTGGATGGAACACTCTTCCATAACGACAAATCAATTTCGGACTACACAAAACAGGTGATTGCGCGCGCACAAAAAAATGGAATCATGTTTGGCATTTCAACTTCGCGTGCTTTGGTCAATGCGGAAAAATTTCTTGATGGGATAAGCCCGGATGTTCTAATAACGAATGGCGGAGGACTTGTCACTCATGGAAACAAAAAAATCTATGCCTGCGAATTTTCTCCTGACGAAATCAACGCGCTCATAAAATCTGCTTTCGATGTCCTTGGTCCGAATGCTGTGATTTCTGTTGACAATGAAAATAGTCTCTACTCAAATTCCCGTGAGGAGCTTGGGGATAAATTCTGGTCCTTCAATGATTTTTCAAATTTCACAGAACCTGCGATGAAAATGTGTCTCAAAACTTTGGACAAAGAGAAGGTCGAAAAAATAGCTTCCACCGTTGGAATTGGGAATGTTGAGTTTCTTCCCTTCTCCGACATTCCGTGGTACAAGCTCAGCAAAAAAGGAGCGACAAAAGAAAAAGCCATCGAAGCATTGTGCGCAAACACAAGCATCAGTGCAGAACAGATTGCTTCATTCGGTGATGACTTCAACGACATTGGAATGTTGAAGCTGTGCGGAAAGGGGATTGCAATGCAAAATGCGATTGACGAAGTAAAACAGATTGCAAACGATGTCTGCCTTTCAAATGAAAACGATGGTGTCGCAAAGTGGATTGAGGAAAATCTGCTTTCCCTCTAGTCCAACCTTGCGCTCCGTGGATTTTTATTTTTTTCCCAGCTCCACGGATTTGTTGAATGCAGCTGTAGCGGCTTCGATTACGGCATTTCTGAATCCGTTTTTTTCAAGGGCGATTACACCTTCGATTGTTGTTCCTGCCGGAGAACAAACCGCGTCTTTCAGTTCGCTGATTGAGCGTCCATCTTCCAGTGCCATTGCTGCGGCTCCCTTCAACGTCTGTGCCGCATAAACGTAGGCCTGTGCCCTTGGCATACCGAACCTCACGGCCGCATCCGCAAGTGCTTCTATGAACAAAAATCCATAAGCAGGTCCGCTTCCGCTCACGGCTGTAACTCCATCCATCAATTTTTCAGGAACGATTTCAGCTTTTCCGGCTGAGTCCAAAAGTTCTTTTACCAATGCAGTCTCTTCATCAGAAACATTTTTTGAAGGAGAAAGAGCAATCATCGCCTCGCCGACAGTTGCAGGAAGATTCGGCATGATTCTGATTATATGGAATTTCGCGGAATATGAAAAACACTCTTCCAGCGTATCAAGCTTCACTCCGGCTGCCATTGAAACAACCACTTTGTTTTCATCAATCTGACCGCTGATTTCTTTTAAAACCGAAGTTACATAAGCAGGTTTGACCGCCAAAAAAATCACGTCGGAAGATTCGGCGACTTTGATGTTTGAATCCAAAGCAGACATCCCGTGTTTTTCGGCGAATGCCTTTGCCTTTGAAAAATCAACGTCCGTAACGGAAATGTTTTTAGCGCCAATCTTTTTCGCCATGGCAGACATCAAAGCCCCGCCCATAGTTCCGCTACCAATACAACCTATTTTAACGTTTTTCAAATCTTTCATAAGTGTCTCCTTTTTATTCGTGCGGCGGGTTTTGTTGATTTAATTTGATGCCGACGAGAATGCATTTTTTTCAACAGGAACAAAAAGTGTTCCCCTGTGCGTGCCGTCCATCAGTGCGGAAAGTGTCGTGCGGCTGTT
>DGGQ01000167.1 GCA_002392275.1 Treponema sp. UBA3870 | reverse complement strand
TTGATGGAATCAATCCGTAGTGGCGGGGACCTTGAAAATCTTGGTGGCGACAGTAGATACACAAAAACGATAGTCTGCCCGGATGGCTGTGTCATTTTCAGGTTGAGCGCAAAAGTTCTTGGAAATCCGAATTTTCACAAAGGCAAATTCTGGGACTATCCTGATGAGGTGAAAAGTCAGATTTATGAGCACGAATGACCAACACTCGACGCAGAGCATTACGCAACCCTGCTACACGGTATTGAATCCACCACGCGAATAAAATTATATGTTATGGAAAAATCATTTGCGATTACGACGCTTCATCATATTTCGATGAAATGCAAGGACCCAGCTTTGTTTGAAAAAGCTGTTGAGTTTTATAAAGAAGTTCTTGGATTTGAAGAAGAACGACGCTGGGCAGAAGGTGTTATGTTAAAATCTGGAACAGAATCTCCGGCACGACTTGAAATTTTTTGCAACGGTGATGGAATCCGTGAGCTTGGGGCTGTACGTCATTTTGCACTCCAGACAAAAACGGTGGACGAACTTTCGCTAAAAGTTGAGGCAGCCGGCTATGAAGTTTTTATAAAACCCAAGGACATTGTAATTCCAAGCAATCCAGAGTTTCATGCAAGAATGTCATTTTTCTACGGACCGCTTGGCGAACAGGTGGAACTGTTTTGTCCAAAAGAATAATGCAAGGCAAGCGGGAAATATGATATCCGCTTCTGGATTATCGTCCCCCTTGTCTTTCGAGTCTTTCATAATATTTTTCAAACGGATATTCACTGCTGAAAAAATGCATACTTGTTTCAGAAAGATTGAGCCTTAAATCATTTATCGGAACAGCTGTGGGATTTTTCTCGGACGAAATCATGGAGTCCTCAAATACCTGCCACAAAATTGGTTTTGACAAAGTGCCGTCCGCATTTTTTGTCTGTTCGACAATCAGATGGGAGCTTTGTGACATCACATAAAATTCCTCGGCAATGGTATTTTCATCATACCCCAAAGGCTTTGTCTTAAAACTTTTTACAGTTCCGTCGAAACCAATCAACAGCTCATCAACAAAAACATTTTGCTGGATGTTAAGATATAATTTTCCCGTAAAAAGAATGCCGTCGGCAGTAAACATGATTTTTTTCGGTTCAAATGCATTGTTGCAGAAATCGATTATGTTCGGAAACTCACCTCCAAAATGAACATTTCCTTTTGTGTCGATGTTTGTCCACCTTATAACAAATGAACCTAATGCACAGTTTGCAGGGAAGAAAATCTTACCGCTTGAAATTTCATATTCACCTGAATCCCTGTTAAAATGCAAATGGATTCCTTGACCAAAAATGTCTATGGACGGTTGAACACGGGTTTTTCCATACAGAAAATATTTTTCATCATCAGGACCATAGGGATTTCCGTAAAAAGTTTTTTCAGAGCCTATTGTTGCATCCACTTTAAAATAATGCTCGCTTGCCTTGGGAAATCGAGATAACAATGTTAGCGTAAAACCTCCATTACGATAGGAATAATTTAGAATCTTGTCATCAGGTAAGAGCAGACCCTCACCTTCTCCAAACTCACTCTTCCATTCATACGCCTTATCAGATTCGAGTTCCGCAATGCCACCACCATAAGACAAGTACTTCATTTTTTCAAAAGAATATTCACGATTGTTATGGGTTAAAATTACATCACTAAACCAGAAATTGTTTTTACTTTTTGATTGCAAGTTTATTGATTTTGCAGAAAAATTATCGGAGCCGTTTGAAAATGAAAAAGGGTCTGTGAACGATGCTGCAAAAGAATAATCGGAATAAATTATTTCATGATTTTTTGCCGTAACATGCAGATTCAGTTTTGGAATTGAAATTTCACCGTTTGCGCAGATTGTATTGTTTTCATCAATCATGATTGAATTAAGGTTTACAGAGATTCCAAAGGCATCATCGCTTGAAAGTTTGAGTTTTTTTGCAAATGAATGTTTGGAACTCAAAATTTTTCCCTTCATGTCTACGCTTATCTGATAAGTGATGAGAGATTGATTTCCAAAGACAAACGGAACATCAACCGTTGCCTTGTTGCATTTGAGAATGTATGAGTCCCCGCTTTTTTCCAGCCAGGCTTTGTCCAGATACAGTTCAAGCCCGTCGCTACAATAAATGGAACTGTCGTAATCGCATTTACCGCTTTTAAAGCTTCCATCTCGGTTCAGGGTAAACTTTGGAAAATATAAATCCGCATAATTTTTTTCATCGCCAAATGTAAACCCAGCTGCACAGGAAATGGATTTTCCCTTCCGCTTGGGTTCAATGACCGTTATTGTGTAATCATCAAACTCAAGCTCAGTCTCTATGTCAAATTCAGTGGCATCAAAATTAAAATCCGAAAAAGGTATTGCAAATGCGTGTGCTGCGGATAAAAGCATAAAAAAACAAAACAATGAAAACCTATTTCTAAAAAACTTCATATATAAGATTTTATTTTATATTTTATCTTTCGTCTACACACCATAACAAGACTTTTTCCCGGCATTTTGATATAATCAAAACAAACATAACAGGCATTGAGGAGAGTAAAATGAAAAGAATATGTCTTGCAATTTTTTTTATGTTGATTTGCCCGCTGGCATTTTGTTATACATTCGATGAGCTGAAAAAATATCCCTATGAACAGACAAGTTTTTACGGAGGAAGTTTTTCTTACGGGCTTCTTGATAAAGTCCGTGTTCTTGAAGGAAACGCAAAACAATTTCTTTCGGATTTTGACAATTATTATGAATATAAAAATCATGTTCTGACCGAAGATGAAAAATCTTTTTTCACCGAATATTTTTCTTATCTTCCAGAAAAACTCCAAAGCTGTTTTTTAGAAAATGTCTATGCCATCTATTTTGTTGAAGGAATGTGTTATGGCGGACTTACGAATTTTATTTTTGACAATCAGAAAATGTACTGCACTGTTTTTTTCAATATCGACACCTTCAACTATAATTTGGATGAATGGCTTGAGATTCGGGACAACAGCATTTTTACCAAAACCGATGACAAAAATAAAATCAAAGTAGAATGTAGCAAAGAATGGAAAGCATTCCTTCACGTGCTGACCCATGAATCTGTCCATGTTTATGATTACATCAATAATGTTACGCCTTACGCAGATTCTTTTGATGGAAGTCCAAAATCTGATTCTGTTTATTATAAATACTGGCGGGACATGTCGCATCCTGTAAAAGAATATGATAACAAACTGCTTTCCAAATTCAGCTATTATCATTTTGGAAAACAGATTTCCTTTTCCAAGGCAAATGATTTGATAAACTATATTTCCAAAACGCCATTCAGCACTATTTACGGAGCAAAAAACTGGCAGGACGATTTTGCCGAAACTGTGACTTTTTATTATTTTCAAAAAGCATTTGACCTTGATTATAAAATCACCTGCATGGAAAAAGGAAAAGCGAAATCCACATATAGTCTGAAACAAAATGAAAATGTTCATATATGGGATTCGCTTTGTAAAGAATTGACAGGAATGTAATAGAATCTGTTTTAAGTTTCAGATTGAGCTTTCCCTCTCCATTTTAAAAACTGATTTTCGCACTTATATAAATAGAAGAAAGATTTTTATATGCGCCATATTTTCCAGTGCGTGACGGTCCGGGGATGAAAACGTAAGCTCCGCATCCCAGATTGATGTAATCCGAGAGACTGTATTTTATTGTAGGTGAAATCATGCTGTCAAAATCGTTCAGTCCAAGGATTCCTGAAACACCAAGTTCAAGAGTCTCGTTCACAAGTGATTTTGAGACGCTTAGTGTCATGCCGTGTTCATAAACGTTCGCGCGTTCAAGATTTTCAAGATTTCCAAAAACAACGTCGCAATAATACTGTGCTGTCAAAGTCCATCCGCTCGGCATCCAGTCCAATCCGGCAAGTGCGGAAAGTTCGTTGCGCCGTTCAGACGTTTCGACCGATGTGGATGAATTTTTTTCTTCTATTATTTTTGCAGCTGATTTTTGAAAATGACGTTGCGGGAAAAATGCTGTTTCCAGGCGAAGGACTGTCTCTCCTATTGGAAACGCTGCATCTGCTCCGACCATTCCCATGTGCTTGTATTCACCACCAACTTTAATTCCATTCGGCATTGCGGGATATGGTGGATTTGGCTCTCCATAAAGTATCGAATAATCCAAAAACGGAGTGTCGTCCCAGCCGTAAAATCCGTAGAGTGAAACATCGAGCGCAGAAAAATATCCCGAAAGTTTTATTCCCCACTCTCCGTTCCAGATTGCAAGCTCCGGTTTTTTGATTTCACCGATTGAAACTGGAAGGCTTGTCTTTCCGACACCGGGTATTGGAAATTCAACGGATGAGGGAACGACAAAACGGCGTAAAGGATTTCCTTCGTTCAAAGGAAGGGATGACGGTGTAAAAAAAGGAATCCAATATGCGTCGGCTGTAAAAGAGTTTCCGTTAAAAGAAAAACGGAGCGCATCAACAGAAAGATTTCCGTTGTCGCCGGTCATTGCTGAAAAACTGCTCATGTCGGAGGGACACAAAACATTTGTAATATTGATTCCGTCCGCCTTGCCCCATGCCGCTTTTTGACGACCGACACGCACTCCCCAAAAAGAGTCCGTATAGTCAAGCCAAAGTTCCCCAAGCGAAAGATTGAATCCGTTGGTCAAATTTCCGCCGCCCATGTTTGCTGCATCAAAAGAAAAATTTGCTTCCGCATACGCAGAACAGTTTTCGTAGTAAGCATCCAGTTTTGCCAAGAGCGAAGTTTTTCCCAAAGTGAATCGTCCCGCATTTTCTGATTCGGTCCAGGGTGCGGCGATTCCCCATTGAGTTTCGATGTCCGCAGAAAAATTTATTCCGCCTTCAGAAATTGCCGGAAACATGGATGCAAAAACTAATGCCGAAATTAAAAGTATTTTTTTCATAGAATCCTCTTTTAAAAACTGTTTTGCGTTAGCGCTGTGCAGGGCGGCGAAGCCGTTCCGTAGGAATGACCGTCAGGGAACCCGGAACATAGCGACCCGAATGTAGTGAGGGGAACGCCCTTATGAATGTTATCCTCACTACAATTTTTTATATCTACCGTATTCGTCCTTTTTCCAATGCAGCAACGGTGAACAGGGAATCGTCGATGTCGTTTGCGTTGTACACGATATTTTTTGTTTCAATCAACGACCATGTTCCTGTCTGAACGTTTTCCATTTTCATTTTGCGTGCCGTAGTGTAGCCGCTTATCGTTGCAAAATCGCTGCATGTAAGGACGCGGTGGAGCTGATTCTGTCTGTCGTAAAACTCACACTTTCTCATGATGTAGTCGCTCTTTGAAATGTAAGCAATGTAACGCGGATCCTTTTCTGTGTGAGCCTTGCTGATACATTCAACTTTGTAGCACATAACTCCGTCAACGCTCGCTTCTCCAAGCAGATTGTAATTGTATTTGTTCAGGCTGCGGTCGCCCATGTCCTGATAGGTGAAATCGGTTCCCATGAAGCTGCCTTCACTTTCGGATCCGCTTGAAGCAATGCGTCTTGTCTTTTTCATTGCGGGCATGTAAAGCCAGTTGTCGGAATCCTTTTTGTTGCCTTTTGCATCTTCCGCATATTCGAACATCAGGTAGCCGGTTCCAGCGACATCTTTTGGAGTCGTAAAAACAATCACCTCTTTTGTAACGTCGCCGTAGTCCTTGCTTTTCATAATTACTTCACGAATCCTGTCCGAACCTTTTTTGGAATGGATTGTAAGTGTTGCGGTGGATGATGAAGTTTTTGGTGACGGAACTTCATCCGCTTTTTTCATAATGTCGTAGCCTGTGAGCGACTGTGCAAAAAGGGTTCCGGCAATCAAAAGACCTGCGAATGTTGAAATCAGTTTTTTCATATCAGTTTTTCTCCTTACCAAATGGTTTTGTTATATAAAGCAGAACCGGCGTTACCGTGTAGTCTGCAATCAAAGCTCCCCCAAGTCCTATCATCGAAAGCCAGCCAAGACGGACAAGCACGGTCATTGAACTGAACAGGAAGATGAAGAACATTGCGCACAATATGATTGTGGTCATTATCATCGTCTTTCCGATTTCGCGGTAGGAATTTTCAATTGCCGTCCGGTAGTTTCCGGTAAGCTCGAAATGATATTTGATGTGGTTCGTGAAATGGATTGTGTCGTCAACCGCAATTCCAAGAATCATAGGCATAATCATTGCAGTAACCATGTCCAGGTTCCAGCCGAGGTAGCCCATGAGACCGCCAATCAAAACAATTGGAGCCACGTTCGGAATCATTGCGATAATTCCTGTCCTTATCGATGTGAATGCAAGAATCAAGAGGACAAGGATTATGAGAAGCGACGTTCCTATTGATTTGATTGAGCCGCGGACAAGTTTTCCGTTCATCTTTGCGTACTGCATTACCTCGCCCACAACACCCGCATTCGAAGCATCCGGGAAAAGTTCCTTCACCCAGCCTTCAACCGATTCGATGTTCTTCACACATTCTTCGCCGTCGTAACCGGAAAGCTCCACATGTAGATACGCCGCCTTGAAATCTTCACTGATATAATCGTAAAGATCGTTTCCGCCGGAGATTTCATATAGGAACATTATCTGGCTTACAAGATCCTGGTCGTCCGGGATTATGTATGCATCCGGGTCATCTTCGTTTAACGTGCGGTTCATTTCTTTTATGACTTTTGTCACCGATGACACGCGCGGTTTTCCATTGGAAACTTTTGTCATGCTGAGCGTTCCGATTCTTTCCGTAAGCTCGTCCATTTTTTTCAGCCGCTCTGGGTCTTTCATTGCATCCTCGTCGGGATATTCAATCAAAACCTCGTAGCTGTACTGGCTTCCAAGCTGGCTCCTCGTGATTTCCAAAAGCCGTCTCACGTAATCTGTCCGCTCGCCCATCATCTCGGTGTAGTTCATGTTCACCTTGATTTTGAACAGACCTGGTATACATGCAAGCATGACTGCCGACGCAACAATCACCGTAATCCATTTTTTGTTGAGTATGGATTTTCCCATCGCCAGAACGCGCAAATCTGATTTTGTCGAACCCTGTGTTTCCACAAATGTCTTGTCAGGCTCCCTGTCTTTTCCAAAACTGTAGAGGCATGGAAGCAAAATCATTATGTAGGCGAACACAACAAAAACTGATGCAGCCGTTATTGCACCGACCCAGCGCATCGGTCTGATTCCACCGGCAAGGAACGAAAGCATTCCGCCCATAGTCGTAATCACCGTGAAAAACAAAGCCCAGCCTGAATCTCGGATTCCCATGACGATGGACTCTTTTCGTTTTCCGGTCTTGCGGAAATAAAGCTTGAAACTGTTTATGTAGTGGACCGCATAACCGACTGCAAGCGCCATCGAAAGAAGAACGGTGACAAGAATCATCGTGTTGTTTCCCTTGATGTTCATCCATGCTGAAAAACCGAGCGTGGTTCCCAGAGCACCGACAGTCGCAACCGTCGGAACAATTACGCCTCGCAGCGAACGGATGAATATAATCAGGAACAAAAGCATTACGGCAAATCCGATTGCAATGCGGCTCACACACTGCTCTATCGTAGCCTTCTCTTCTTCGTATTCCGTGTACGAAAGACCCGTCTCGCGGATTTCCCATTTGTCTGATTGATATTTCGGGTCATGGAAAATCTTCATTGCGGGTGGCGTGATTTTATTCATTGCCTCGGTAAGAGATTCTGAATACTGCTCAAGATTTACAATCAGCCATGTTTCGGTGCAATCTTCGCTTACAAGATTGTTCACAAGGGATTCGCGGCTCATAATGAAATTCTTTTTTTCTTCAAGCTCGGCAGGATCGGTCGGAACTCCATCTTCAAAAGGACTTGTAACTTCAAAACCTTCTTCCGTTCCAATCGGTACGGAAAGTTCCATGAGGGATGTGATGCTCGAAGCGTAGGGCACGTTGTTCAAAAGTTCGTCCCCAAGTTCGTCTATCATTTGCAAAACTTCTGGATCAAAAACATTTTTCGTCTTGATGTGCGCCGCAAGACTGTCCGTTGAACCGAAGATTGCCTCAAAGTGGTCCTGATTCTGCTTGGTCGTTTCCCAGTCATCGAACCAGTCTTCTTCGCCGTTGTCCAGTTTGAGCCGTGTAAGACCAAGACATCCGATGACGGTAATCACCAAAAGACAAATCATAAATGCCCAGCGGTGTCTGATTTCAAAGCGACCGAGTTTTTCAAACCAGTCGTTAATCTTTTTTACCTGCATAAAAATCTCCTGTAGAACCATTGCTGTTAGTCATATCTAACATTTTTGGTAACAGTGTTATCTTAACGGTAACACTGTTATCTTGTCAATAGGATTTTTAAAGTTTTTGATAACAATGTTATCAAATTATGATTGACACCAAATATTTTTCTTTATAAAATGATATTATGAGTGAATCAGCTGCCGAGACCAAAGCAAAAATTATTGAAAGTGCAAAAAAAGAGTTTCTCGAAAAAGGCTTTATGAGTGCCTCACTGCGGACCATTGCGGCAAATGCTGGAGTAACGACCGGGGCTATGTACCGCCATTTCAAAGACAAGAATGCTCTCTTCTGCGCGCTCGTGGACAATGCAATAGAAATAACGACACAAGCTGTTATGGCCGCCGACGTAATTGCACATCAGGTAGAAATAAATCCGGTGGGTGAAGAACATCACAAAGCGGAAAACAAAGTCCTGTCCGACCTTTTGAATTACATCTATTCCGATTTTGATGCGTTCATACTTCTTTTGACAAAATCATCTGGAAGCACGCACGAAAAATTCCTTGACGAAATGTGCGAACTGTATTCGGAAAACTGCCTCAAGACATTCAAGTATCTGTACAAACAGGGATTTTCAAAATATAATCCGGACGCAATGACAGTGCATGTAATTGCATCAAGCCTGATAAACGCATTCGCCGAATTGATACTCCACAAAATCCCCAAGCGAAATGCCATTAAGTTTATAGAAAACATCAGAAACTTTTTCCACTACGGAACCATGCACATAATGGGAATACCCTGCGATTGATATAAAAGTTCTTAGCTTGCTCAGATCTTACTCCCTACGGAGTCAAAGTCTGGTACCCACAGGAGGTTTTCGTAGATGAAACCATGGCTCAAAAAGCCTTGGATGATATGAAAAAAATCTTGGAATGGGGAAAATTTGAAATAGGGAAGCTTGTGCAAAAAGCGTAAGCCTGTGGTATAATGAATGAAACAGGAGGAAAATTATGAGTTACGAAACGGTTCTTTCACAAGTAAAATCCGCTCCCGAAGCCTGTCTTGACGAGATTTCTGATTATATAAGCTATGTGGTTTACCGCTATGAGCAGAAAAAAGCAGCCGAAGAGGAACCGAGTCCACAGCTTGCTAACGCGATGCTTGAAGCCCTTCAGACAAGCAAAGATCCATCCGTAAAGGGATTCTCAAACACCAAAGAGCTTTTTGAAGACTTAAACACATGAGCTATACCGTAAAAAGAACCAGCCAGTTCAAAAAAAGCTACAAGCTTGCCGTAAAACGCGGACTTGATGTTACTTTGCTCGAAGAGGTCATCAACAAACTAAAAGATGATGTACCGTTAGACGAAAAACATCGAGACCACCAGCTGACCGGCAACATGAAGCTGTTCAGGGAGTGCCACATCCAGCCCGACTGGCTTTTGGTATACTTAAAGCAAGAATCAATTTTAACCCTAACGCTTGTCGATACAGGCACTCACTCGGATTTATTCAAGAAGTAACCTTTCCACCTAAACTCCGTAAAGCCCATAGCGAGAACGACAAGGCGGTAATGGCGGCATATGGTTTCAAGATTAAAAATGCTCTTCCAAGTTTTTGTAAAAACTCACATGTGAATTAAGTTCGACAAATCCATTTTTCGAATAAAATTTATATGCAGGTTTGTCACTATCCGTCTGGAGAAAGATTCCTGAGAGTCCACGCTTTTTAATATCATCTTCAATCATTTTCATAAACCGGGAGCCAATGCCCTGCCCCTGAAAATCGGGAGAAACGCAAAATTCTTCTATATTATATTCCGTTCCTTTCCACCAGTGCCGAATCATTCCGATTGCAAACGCGCAAAGTTTTCCGTCAATCAAAAGTCCGTAATGCAGCGAATTATAGGAACCGCTTATTTCTTTCATATATTCGTTCAGTTGATTTTTGTCGCTCCAGTCGTCATTCCATGGCTCCCCCCTAAATGCACGGCTGAACAAATCTGCCATCTGCGGAAGATATGATTCATCAAGCGTTATAAATTTTTCCGTCATTTTTTTCTCCATCACAAAATGGGTTCATTAATCTGCCTGACCAGATATAAAATAATACACCGGGTTCCAATCGATGAAAAAAAATCAAGCCTGTTTCAATTTTTCCAAAGCAACTTCCAGCGAAACACACTCAGCAAATCTTTTTGGCCACATCATTTCGTTGTAATATCTGTAAGTTGTTTCGGCATCCATATAGTCGTTGTCAAAAGTTGAATTCGTTCCGGCTGGGACAATCACTTTGTACCCTCTTTCAAAAGCGGATTTTATTGTCGCGTCTATGCAAAAATTGGTCTGCAATCCAACGACCATCAAAGTTTTGTCGCTCAGTTTTTCAAGATGCTCAACAAAATCCCTGTTTCCAAAACACGAGTTGATTTTTTTTACAAACACAGGTTCGGAATCAAGCGGCTTAACCTGGTCTGCGATTTCAAAATCTTTGTCGCCAACAGAAAATCCAGTTCCCGGTCCATCGTCATGTTGAACAAAAATTATTTCGACATGATTTTTTCGTGCTACATCAATTATCTTGGATGTATTTTTTATAAATTTGTCAAAATCAAAAAGCCGTTCGTCTGTTATTCCTTTTTGTATATCAACCACAACTAAAACCATTTTACAACCAGTCCCTCCGAGTTTTCCGTCCTATTTTTAGTGTCGCGTCGTCCCGCTTACATTCATTCTAGACTATCTCCGGGAAGTGGTCAACGAAGGTTTTTGATTTTAGACAAACTAACGATAGTTAGCCCCCCCCCCAATATGTATCTATAAAATTTTCAATCGGTCTCTACTCAGTCTCTACCCGGTCTTCAATAAATCATCCTTAAATCAACTTCCGCAAAAAAATTTTGTTTTTATTCAATTTATATCCTAACAAATAACGAATTTTGTGATATAATAAATTGCTAAACTTTGTGGTGGGGTTAAAAATATGGGTGAAATCAGAGTTTTTCCAAATCCAAATATTCCAGAGTCAACTTTCGTACATCTTCATGTACATTCGGATTTTTCTCTGCATGACGGAAGCGCAAGTCTTTATTCGCTGGTCGCCAAAGCAAAATCACTCAACATGAAATCCCTTGCCCTTACCGACATCAACAACATGATTGGTGTGCTGGACTTTGAAAAAATCTGTCGCGCGAATGGAATCAATCCAATTATCGGAGAGGAAGTCATTGTCTGCGAGGAGGAAGATTATTACAATCTGGTTCTTCTTTGCATGAATGTGAGCGGCTACAAAAATCTCTGCCAGATTTCGGGAATCACCTACGCAAAAAAATTCACAGCACGAAAGCATTTTATTTCGATAGAAGAGCTAAAAAATTTTGGCGATGGTCTAATCTGTCTGAGCGGAGGAAAAACCGGAGCGTTCCACAATCTGATTTTACAGGGAAAAATTCAGGATGCAGAAAACCGGGCCGTACTTTTGCGAAAGATTTTTAGGGAAAACTTTTATCTTGAACTCCAGAACCATGGTCTCCCGGAAGAAAATACGGCCATAAATCAACTGACACAGATGGGACAAAAACTGCACATCCAGACTGTAATCACGAACGAAGTAAACTACTGCAACAAAAAAGAGGCTGTCGCAAACGAGGTTCTAAAATCAATTCGCTCCAGAGCAAACTACGCTGGCGATCCAACAAATTGTGAATGGTTTTTAAAATCCGAACAGCAGATAAAAGAATTTTTTCCAAATCAATACGAAGGCTACAACAACACAACATTGATTGCGTCAAAATGTAATCTGCATATTCCGACCTATTCCAGACATGAGATGAAAGATTTTTTGCCGCAGATTGTTCCGCCAAAAGATTTCTGCATCCATCCAACGCAAAAAGAAAATCAGCAGGAACTGATGAGGCGGCTTGTTAACTCAGGTCTGAAAACCCGATACAAATATATTTCCGACAAAATCCGGGAGCGTGCGGACGCGGAGCTGGATTTGATTTTCAAAAAGGATTTGACAAATTTTCTTTTGATGATTTGGGAATACGTGAACTGGGCAAAAGAACAGGACATTGTTGTTGGAATTGGAAAAGGCGACATCATCGAATCAATTGTTGCATACGCGCTGGGCATTACAGAAATTGATCCGCTGAAATACAATCTTCCGTTTGAAAGATTTATCAACGATGATACCGAATCGCTTCCGAATATTGATATTGAATTTGGTGCAGAAAAAATCTCCCGACTGATGCAGCACTTGAAAGTTTTATACGGAGAAAAAAAAGTTGCAAACATCATCGCAGTAAAAAACTACCGAAACGAAATGCTGAAAAATCTTTTGGAAGATATCGGGCATGTCCTAAAAATCAATCCAAAAGAGATTGAGGAGATTGTATCAAAACTGCCGAAAGGAGAATTCACCCGCCTGAAGGATGCGTTCACAGAGCCAACATCTTTTTCTCCAGACTACGGGCAGCTGATTCCATACAAAGAAGATTTGCGATACACAAAACTTTTCAAAGTCGCATTCAAGCTGGAGGGCTGTATTTCCCGTCTGACAATTCATCCGTCCGGTGTGGTGATTTCCAATGCAGATTTAAGTGCGCTGATTCCAGTATGCTCCGACACAAAAACCGAGGAACTTGTGACCCAGTATACCGCGGAACAACTTTCGGATTGCGGCCTTTACATTTTTGATTTTGTTGATTCCCTCACGGAAACTTTTATCAGAAAATGCGAAGACACAGTTATAAAAAATCACCCGGAAGATAAATTTTCGGTCAACCAGATTCCTCTTTATGATGAAGAGACATACCAATTTTTTTCATCCGGCGAAACTCAGAACATTCCAGGTTTTGAAAATCCAGAAACCCAGGACATCCTCAAAAATCTGAAGCCAAATAATTTTGACGAACTGACAGCACTCTACACGATGAACCGCCCCGGCCAGTCAAACCAGATTAGGAACTATATCAATAGAAAAGAAAATCCAAGTCTTGTTGAATACCCAGATTTGAGCTTGAAAAATATTTTGAAAGAAACTTATGGGCTTGTAATCTACCAGGAACAGATGATGTATGCACTGCAACAGCTTTCTGGAAAAAGTCTTGCGGAAATTAACGATCTTAGGAAAATTATGAATCAGCCAAAAAATGATTCCTATGAAATTATCCGTCAAGATTTTATTTCAAAAATTGTTGAGCATGGTTTCAGCCAAGATGATGCGGAAAAACTTTTTGACAGAATCGCAATGACATCAACATTCGCCTATCTCAAAGCCGATGCAATTTCATCAACAAAAACAAGCTACACTCTTGCGTGGATAAAAGTCCATTACCCGGACGAATTCAACGGAGCAAAAAACACAATGATTTCAAACCACTGGTGGGAAAATTATTATCTGGAACTGTAGGCAACCATTAAAAAAGCTGACTACAAATCCACCAAAATCTCACGCAGATATTTGAAATCGATTTTTGCATCGGCCATCAAATGTGTGAAAGAATCAAAAGTTTTGGGGGAGGTATATTCTTCTCCAAAACTGATTTCCAGTCCACCGTCCAAAGCCTGTTTCGAGTTCACAAAAAATCTTCTATTGTTATAAACAAAATCAAAATCCCTGCGGACCAAAATTGCATCACGAAATTCTTCACGAGTCATACATTTTCAGTCTATCATGTAATGGACTTTTACAAAAGACTTTGATATTTTTTATTCATGGAGCAAAAAATCAATTACCAGAAAGAACTTGAAAAAATTATCTCGAATATTGGCACGGAAAAAACCTCGCTGCTTTTACATGCCTGCTGCGGTCCATGCTCGTCATACGTGATTGAGTATCTTTCTGCAATTTTTGATATAACTATCTTCTATTATAATCCGAATATTTATCCGCCTGCTGAATATGAGAGACGGCTTTCCGAACTGAAAAATTTTTTGCCAAGATTTCCGCCCGCAATCCAAAACAAAGTCAAACTTGTTGAAGCTCCATACAATCCACAAGAATTTTATGATGCGGTGGATGTCGCAAAGAATCCAGAATTAAAAACAGAGCCAGAACGTGGGGAGCGATGCCGCCGCTGCTATTTGTTTCGGATGCAAAAATCTTTTGACTACGCAGTTGAAAATGGGTTCGACTATTTTACAACAACGCTTTCAATCAGCCCGTACAAGGATGCGGAAAAGATAAATACTATTGGCTATACATTTGTAAAGTTAGGCAAGACACACTATCTGCCTGCCGATTTCAAGAAAAAAAATGGATTCCTAAGAAGCACCCAGCTCAGCCGGGAATACGGACTCTACCGCCAGGATTATTGCGGATGTGTTTTTTCAATGGAAAATACAAAACATTCAGCGACTTGATTTTTTTTTATCACTCCATAATACTTTGATTATGGACAAAACAGAAATTATTCACCAAAAAGCGGATTTAATCAGAAACGTTATCCGCTACATCCAGCAGTTTAAAAATGCAACGGTGGTTGTCTATATTGACAATTCGCTGATTGATTCTCCGGTTTTTATCAACCACATCAAGGACCTTTGTTTTATTCACGATGCCGGACTGAAACTGATTTTGGTTCCGGGCGCAAGTCGGCGCATTGACGAGGTTCTGAAATCATCCAATATTCCTTGGAAATTTTACGACAACTGTAGAATCACCGAACCGGACGCAATGCCTTTAATCAAGATGGCTGCATTTGATGTTTCAAACCAGATTATGACCGCGTTTGCCGGTCAAAAAAAGACCGCCGTTATTGGAAACTGGGTGAGAGCAAGGGGCAAGGGTGTCATCAATGGATTTGATTACGGAACCACCGGCGAAATTGATAAACTAGAGATTGATTCAATAAGGACAGTTTTGGACAACGGTTTCATTCCTATTTTTCCGTGTATTGGATGGAATCTGAGCGGAAAACCGTACAATATTTCGTCAATGCAGCTTGCCGAGCAAATTAGTTCCCACCTGAAAGCGGATAAACTATTTTTCCTTGTTCCTGGCGCTGATATAAGTCCAGACCAGTTTAATATTCCAGAAAATATTGGAATTTCTGACAACTGTATCCCTGCAATGAATTTGTCCGAGGTTGATGATTTTATAAAAGCAAATCTGTCACCAACAGATTCTGCGCAAACTTACAATCAGTCGGAAGAATTTTTACATACTAACAATCGGTTGGAAGCAAACAATGATTCCCAATCAGAAGATTTTGGTGTTTCACGTGAAAAAGTTTTTATGATGCTGAATCTTGCAAAGAAAGCATGTCTTTCTGGAGTAAAGCGTGTTCACATTATCAATGGACTTATTGATGGCTCTGTTCCATGTGAAATATTCAGCAATCTAGGTTCTGGCACCATGATTTATGTAAACAGTTATGGAAACATCAGGAATATGGGTATTGAGGATATTCCAGCAGTGCTAAGTATTATGAAGCCATTTGTTGATTCCGGGATTTTGTTGCCAAGAACAAAAAAAATGTTCCACGAGCAATATAAAAACTATATTGTCTATGAAATTGATGGAAGTGTAAAAGCTACCGCTGGATTGATTCCATATCCCGATGGTCAAATGGAAATTGCAGGTGTCGCGGTGGATCCAAGCTGCTCTCACATGGGAATTGGTCCAAAGCTAATCGAATATCTGATTGAAAGGGCAAAAAAAGAAAATGCAAAAAGAGTTTTTGTTTTGACCACACAAACATCGGACTGGTTTGAACACTTGGGATTTACACCTTGTTCAAAAGATTTGCTGCCAATAGAACGTCAAAAAAAATGGACCCCAGAACGAGGTTCAAAAGTATTGTTTTTGGATATAAGCAATCTCTAAAAAAAAGAAGGAGTGTTTCATGTGAAACATTCCTTCTTTTTTATATTACGTCAGATAAGTAATGAAAAATGTTTCATGTGAAACAAATTTTTAATTTTTATGAACATCTAAAAATGCAAGAAAATCATTTCAAAAGAGAGCAGTTTGATTTCAACAAAAATAGATTCAAAACCAAGGATTGTAAACTTCTTTTATTTCAAAACAGCAAGATATGCATCTCTTAGTATAAATCAAAAATCAAGATGCAAACAGGAATCTATAAAATGAATGTTATGAAAATGTTTCATGTGAAACTTTTTAGAATCAATTATGGAAAACGAATATTTTAATAAGAGTAACTTCGGGATATAAATGGCATCGCTAAAAATCTGCTCATAGTGTTTTAATTCAAATGCTACCCTACAACAATCCCCAAATTCATTCGCATAGCATAGAGTCCATAGATATGAATTCTGAAACAAGTGCAGAACAAGTTTTATTAGCTCTAACTTTGAACTTCGTAAACGAGACTGTCATTGCCATACTAAACTCGAATTTCGAACTAGTGTTCAATATGCTGGTAATCTTCAATACCTAAAAAATGTTTCATGTGAAACAAATTAAAAATAGGAATAGATTTATTTTGAAACAGAAAATTTTTGACAGATTCGATATTTGCGATAACTGAAAAACATATTGAATTTTCCCCAAGTTTTCCACAGGCTGAAAGAATTGTGCAAATTTATGAAAATTTGTAAATTCATATAAAACAAAGAATTACAAATTTACAAAGTCCGATAGTTCTAAAACTTGATATTTTTCCAAAAGTTTTCCACAGCTTTTCGTTTTTTTATAATGGACCTGTGGAAAAGTTATATATGTTTCATGTGAAACAATTAAACTGAAAAATGGAATTATAATAAACTTATCGTAATTTTATAAAAGTACACAATATATGGTGTAAATATTTTAAACTTAATCTAAAACAACACTACGAAAAAAAATATGGATAGCATAAATTTCATTTTCGCTAGAAACTATAGCTAAAATGAGCCAGACTAATCATATTTTTATATACTATACGTAATTATAGATACAATCTAAATTATAAACATTCGTTCGTAAGGTAGTCGCTAGATTTTTTGAGACTTTTATTTTTATTCTATGGCATATCGCCTCGCAATTCATGCAGCCCATCGGTGGACGCTTATTGATTTTGCCGATTAAATCTTTCTGAGTTCCGCAAGTCTATAAATCTTTTTCATTTTTTCATCCACGTGTTTTTACTTTAATAATGCATTGTAATGAATATCAAGACATTAGCTTTGCTAAGACAGTATTGTGTAAAACTTATCGCGCTCTTCCGAATCAATTTTCAAAATGTCAATGGCTTGAGCAAGCGGAGCTTGCTCTTCAAGTTTTTTCTGGCGATGATAACTTTTTCCTCGATGGTTTTTGCGAAGTCCCCATCCGCGTTCTGTTCCGAAAGAAACTTGAAAAAGTTTTGCTCCTCGACCGTCTCCATTTTAGCATACTCGGACGCATTGAAAAAGAGTTTGTACGCGCCGTCCCCCAGATTTCTTTTTCGCCCGAATCTGCATGTGTTCTCGAAAAAATATACAGGGAGTCTTTCGTCAAACGGGTCGGAGAGGCAGAGGAAAATCACATAGGAATCTTTCAGGCGGCTGTATTTTTCACCGCGCGCGGCTGTCCGTGTCTATCATGCTCTGGTAGTATCTGGCGCGCCTGGGGAGGTTCGCATTGATTGTCGTCTGAATCTCGATGTCGAAAATCCGGTTATCGTCCCTGGTGTAGACATCGAAGCGGACCCCCTTTGAGCCGATGGATTCCTGCATCGCCCATTCGGATTTTGGTGGCGAGAGTTTTTCAATTTTTATGTGGAGAAGAATCTCCAAAAGACGGCGGCAGATTTAGGAAACCGCTGTTTCCTTAAGGATTTTCCTCCATGATTTTGCAGAAAAGAAAGTTGTTTGCGAACGTGAGCTCTTCCCAAGCGGGATACTTTTTGATTCCAGGCATCTGTTTTACTCCTCATATTATAGTATGCCGTGGAAATCAGGATTGTAAAAAAATTTGCGCATTTTTTGGGGAAAATCTTTTGCTCTTCTTTAGTGGCAGAACGCCATGTTAACAAGTGGATTTGTTCTCAGATAACGATGCTCACTGGTTAATTGAGAGTTGTACTTCAGCTACGCTCAGCAACCGGAAACTTAATTACGGCAAATATTGATAAATCGAAGTTTTGACCATTATTTCAAGGAAATCTTTTGTCCATCTTCGGTGGCATATCGCCATACACTTCGGCACACTTATTTTTTTGCTTCGCGTTTTTTTGTAATTCATGCGCTCCACCGGCGGCCGCTTGCTGTTCATGCAAATTGGATATTTCTGGCTTTCACAAGTCTCTTGTAATTCGTGCGCACCGGGCGCGCCCCGATTGCCGAGTTGCGAAAGATTGCGTAGCGAATAATGTCCAATGCGCAGAACAACTTGGCGTTCCGCTCCCGTACGAGTTACAAGGGTTTGCGAGGTTCAATGTCAAGTTTTTAAATTGTCACGCGGATTTGAGATTATTAACGTAATCCCTTTAAAAAGGTTTCATCACAATTTGATGAAATCATTTTTGTGATTTCAAAATCTGGGTGTCAATAAAAAAATTTTTTGTGAACAACTTTTATCTGGAGCGCAAAGATAAGGAAATTGATGTTCGCACTCTACGCCGGATTGGAGGGGGCCGCATGCGGCTTGCGATAGCAATGTAGGCGGAACCGGAACCCCGGAAAGCCGGTTTAATGTGTTTGTGCGCAAGACAGGTATGTGGGTGCCGAGCGAAAATCGGATGTCGTCCAGCTTATTAAAAACAAAAAAAAAAGACCGCCCCATTTGAGACGGCCTCCATTTATGAAAAAGTTTTTTAGTCTTCTTCGCCTTTTGCGATTCGGTCAATTCCAACAACATAGTCGGGTTCAACGATGTCTACGATTTTTACGCCGCTGCTTGCACGACCCTGCTGTGAAATCTCTTTTGCCTCAACGCGCAATGATGTACCCTGGCTTGTTATGCACATCACGCTGTCTTCATCACCGATTGTCAAGGCTCCGATTATTTCGCCCTTTTCGTCAACGTTGCCGAAGATTCTTTGTCCGCCGGTTCCACGTCCATGCGCACTGAATTCCGTAAACTCAACGCGCTTTCCGATTCCCTTTTCTGTTACAACCAAAATCTTTGAAGACTCGTCTACATGGATTGCGGCACAGATTTCATCTCCGGCTGAAAGTTTCATTCCGATTACACCGCGGCCTGTTCTACCCATCGAGCGGACTTCTTCTTCGGAAATTCTGAGTGCCTGTCCACGGCGAGTTACCAAAAGCAGCTCGTCGTTTCCTGTTGAAAGAATTGCGCTAACAAGCTTGTCGCCGTCTTTCAATCCAGCTGCCTGCATACCTTTTGTTTTTGCGTTTCTGAATTCGTATGTCGGAGTCTTTTTTACGACACCGCCCGCAGTCGCCATGAAAAGATACTGGGTTTCAGAGAACTCCTTCATGTTTACGACTGTCGTTATTTCTTCGTTCGCATTGACGGCGAGCAGACTCTTGATGTGGGATCCGCGACTGGTTTTGCTGGCCTCAGGAATCTCGTGGACTTTTATCCAGTACGCTTTTCCCTCGTTCGTAATGAACATGAGATAATCATGCGTAGAGGCGACAAAAAGCTGATTGATATAATCTTCCTCAACAAGTTTTGCGGAAATCGATCCCTTTCCACCGCGTCCCTGGCTTCTGTAAAGACTGACCGGAATTCTCTTGATGTAGCCGAGCTTACTGATGAGAATCACCATGTCCTCTTCTTTAATCATGTCCTCGACGTTAATCTGCTCAACTTCGCTGGCAATGATTTCGGTTCTGCGGTCGTCGCCATATTTTTCTGCAAGTTCGTTTGTTTCTTTTTTTATCAGCTGGAGGATTTTTTCGTGATGTTCAAGAAGGTCGCGGCAGTATGCGATGAAAGCCTGGAGTTCAGCCATCTCTTTTTTGAGTTCATCAATCTGCAGGTGTGTGAGACGCTTGAGCTGCATATCAACAATCGCCTGTGCCTGAACGTCATCAAATCCGAAGCGTTTTTCAAGATTGGCTTTTGCATCCTCGGTATCGCGGCTTGCACGGATGATTTTGATTACTTCATCAATATTATCAACAGCAATGATGAGTGCTTCCAAAATGTGAGCGCGTTCAAGAGCCTTTCTCAAATCAAACTTGGTACGTCTTGTAATCACTTCGTCACGGTGGTCAACAAAGTAGCGGATCAAATCTTTGAGCGTAAGTGTCTGTGGTTTTCCCTGAACCAACGCAAGATTGATTACACCGAAATTTGACTGGAGTTCGGTTTTTGCAAAAAGCTGATTCAGCACAAGCTTTGTCACCGCACCCTTTTTCAAATCAATCACGATACGCATACCCGCGCGGTCGGATGATTCATCATTTGCGGCAACAATTCCGTCAATCACTTTGTCACGGACCAGTTCCTTTATGCGGTTAATAAGATTTGTCGTGTTGATTCCATAAGGCACTTCCGTAAAAACGATTGATTCGCGTCCTGTCTTTGAAGTTTCAATCATAAACTTTCCACGGACAATTATTTTTCCGCGTCCAGTCGTATATGCCTTTTTGATTCCCTCACGTCCGTAGATTATTCCACCGGTCGGGAAATCAGGTCCCTTTATGTGGCGGCAAAGTTCATCAATAGAAATCTCCTGATTGTCGATGTACGCAGAAATTGCGGCAGCCACTTCACGAAGATTGTGAGGCGGCATGTTTGTTGCCATACCGACTGCGATTCCAGTTGAACCATTGCACAAAAGGAAGGGAAATTTTGTTGGAAGAACGGAAGGCTCAACGGTCGTGTCATCAAAGTTCGGAACCATATCAACGGTTTCCTTACCGATGTCGGCAACCATTTCCTCCGCGAGCTTTTCCATTTTTGATTCAGTGTAACGATATGCGGCAGCCGGGTCACCACCGATTGTACCAAAGTTTCCGCCTGGAGTTACGATTATGTACCGCTGTGAAAAATCCTGACCCAATCGAACCAAGGCATCGTAAACGGAAGCGTCTCCGTGCGGATGGTAATGTCCAAGAACGTCTCCAACGATTGTGGCGCACTTTCGTGTTTTTCCCGACGCATGGAGATTCAGTCTGTCCATTGAATAAATGATTCTTCGGTGAACGGGTTTAAGTCCATCCCGAACATCAGGCAGGGCACGGCTTACAATAACCGACATGGAATAGTCAATATATGCCTGCTTGACTTCTTCCTCAATCGGGATTTTTATGATTGTTCCACCTTCCGGAGTTTTTATTTCTTCCATTATTTTTTCACCCTTTCAATTTTTTACACATCAAGATTTGCATAGATTGCGTTCTCTTCGATAAACTTGCGGCGCGGCTCAACTTCCTCACCCATGCATACGGAGAAAATTTTGTCGGCTGCAATTGCATCGGGGATTGTAACTACGCGCATTTTTCGGACACGCGGATCCATGGTTGTTTCCCAAAGCTGCTTTCCGTCCATTTCACCAAGACCTTTGTAACGCTGAACGTCCGCTTTGTTTCGGCTCTCGCCAAGTTTTTCAAGTTCGGCATCACGCTCTTCGTCGGAATAAACATAGACGACTTTTTTTCCAAGCTGGATTTTGAAAAGCGGTGGCATGGCAAGATAGACATAACCCTGTTCGATAATCTGCGGCATGTAGCGGAAAAAGAAAGTTAAAAGCAAAGTGCGGATGTGGCTTCCGTCAACATCAGCATCGGCCATGATTATGATTTTATGGTAGCGGAGTTTTTCGATATTAAAATCCTTTCCGAAACCTGCGCCAAGGGATGCAATCACCGGTTCAAGCTTGTCATTGTTAACGACTTTTTCCGGGCGGACCTTTTCCACGTTGAGCATTTTTCCCCAAAGCGGAAGAATCGCCTGGGTTTTTGCGTCACGACCTTTTTTGGCAGAACCACCAGCGGAATCTCCCTCAACAATGTAAAGCTCGCACAATTCAGGGTCTTTTAGAGAACAGTCGGACAGTTTGGCAGGAAGACCGAATCCATCGCCGAAAGTCTTTTTACGGGACGCTTCCTTTGCTTTTCTTGCGGCAATACGTGCAACGGCTTCACCGACAACTTTTTCCAGGATTAAATCAAGAACCTTTGGATTCTGCTCGCACCAGAGAGTAAATTTCTCCTTGACGATTGAATCAACTATACCGCGGACTTCTGAATTTCCAAGCTTGGTTTTTGTCTGTCCCTCGAACTGTGGATCCGGAACTTTTACCGAAAGAACGGCAGTCAATCCAGAGCGGCAGTCATCCTGAGAAAGACGTTCATCCTTGTCCAGCTTTTTCATAAGCTTTTCACGCTGCTGGAGGAATTTGTTCAATGTGACTGTCAGAGCGGTCTTGAATCCATCAAGATGGGTTCCGCCCTCACGAGTGTTGATGTCATTTACATAAGAAAAAATGTTTTCTGAATAAAGGTCGTTGTACTGCATCGCCACTTCGACAATGACATCGTTTGTTTCACCGCTGATGTAAATCGGTTCTTCCGGGACGACATTTTTTCCTTCATTGAGAAAACTTGTAAAGTGCTTGATTCCGCCCTCGAATTTATAGATGACTTCCTTCGGGGTCTCCAATCTTTCGTCGCGGAATTTGATTGCTATTCCCGGATTCAAAAAAGCAAGCTCGCGGAGTCTTTGGGCAAGGACTTCAAAATTATATGTGGTTGTTTCGGTAAAAATGGTCTTGTCGGCCTTCCAGCGAATCATCGTGCCGTGAAGCTCGGTATCACCAAGACATTCAACTTTTGTCTTAGGCTTTCCTTCTGCATATTTCTGCTGATAGCGTTTTCCCTCGCGGTAGACAAAAGCTTCCATCCAAGTGGAAAGTGCGTTCACACAGCTGACACCTACACCATGAAGACCACCGGAAACCTTGTAGTTTGACTTGTCGAATTTACCACCGGCATGGAGTCTGGTCAAAACAAGCTCCAGAGCAGAAATATGTTCGGTCGGGTGCATATCAACAGGGATACCGCGTCCGTTATCCTCAACACGGCAGATATCATCCTTTTCAAGGGCCACCGTGATTGTATCACAGTATCCAGCCATGGCCTCGTCTATACTGTTGTCAACAACCTCATAAACAAGATGATGCAATCCATTCGGACCTGTGGAACCGATATACATTCCCGGTCTCTTGCGAACAGCTTCCAGCCCCTTCAAAACCTGAATACTACTGGCGGAGTATTGACTATTTAATTCATCAGACATTTTTTTACCATTATTAAGCGCCCATTTTCTTTCGGACACTAAAATCCTTATAATAGAATATTTTCAAAAATAAATTATAGACTTATTGAAGAAAAAATACAAGACAAGGTATAATGAACTGTTATGAGCGAACAGAATTATCAGGCATTTTGGAATGAAGTTTTAAATATAATCCACGAAGAATACAAACAGAAGGGCCAGGAAGACGAGTTTAAACTCTGGTTCAACATGGAATACGTAAAGGACACTCTTTCGGAAATAACAGTCTCTGTTCCATCAGAATTCATGTGGAAATCAATGGTCCAACGTGGCTATGTTGAAGCCGTCCAGACCAAAATATTTGAAATGACAGGGCAGAACGTGAACATAAAGCACATTCCCCGAAACTCTTTCGTTATTCCGTCATCACCGACATCCGTTCCTCAAAAAAGCGAGTCTCAAAAGACCGAAGAACCCCCGGCAGAAACAAAAATCTCCACCGCCCCAACTTTTGTTGCTCCAAAAACTACTGTTCCAGACATCCACAAAAAACAGACCAAGCTGGACGACAAATTTACTTTTGACTCATTTGTTCTTGGCGAAAATGCAGAACTTGCATACAAGGCTTCCCAGGCGGCGGCTGAAAATCCGGGAAAAGCGTACAATCCACTTTTGATTTATGGCGATTCAGGATTAGGAAAAACCCACCTGATGCAGGCAATCGGAAACTATATCTACGAAAAAAACGGCGGCGATGTGAAAATCCGATATCTGACCGCAGAAAACTTTACTAATGAATTTACTTCGTCACTAAAAGACAACGCCATTGAAAAATTTAAGTCTAAATACAGAAAATTGGATGTGCTTTTGCTGGACGACATCCATTTTTTGCAGGGAAAGACACAGACTCAGGAAGAACTTTTCTACACTTTTGAAGCTCTGGACGCAATCAAAAGCCAAATGGTCTTTACATGCGACCGTCCCCTGTCTGAACTTAAAGACATAACGGCAAGGCTCAAGACCAGATTCTCCAAAGGAATGACTGTAAATCTGAATCCGCCGAACTATGAAACTAGGTGCGCAATCATCCAGAAAAAACTGGAGATTATGGGAAAATCCATTCCCGATGACGTGATTGACTATATTGCAAAAAATGTCCAGAACAATGTCCGCGAACTGGAGTCCTGCCTTGTAAAAATGCTTGCCTACGCTGAACTCCTCGACAAGCCGGTAACAATGGAGATTGCCCAGAAAGAACTCAGCGACACAATCACCCAGCCTTCCATGGGAGCAGTCACGATAGACACAATCCAGAAGGTCGTTGCGGAACACTACAATATTTCCATTGGTGATTTGAAAAGCCGCCACCGCTCAAAAAAAGTCCTCATTCCTCGCCAGGTTGCAATCTATATCGCACGTGAACTCTGCGACTACTCTTACCCGGAGCTTGGAAATGAATTCGGTGGAAAAGACCATACCACAATCCTGCACAGCTACGAAAAAATCGTGGACCAGCTCAAAACCGACACAGTTCTGGACTCCACAATACAGATGCTTATCAGGAACATCAAGAACTATAAAAAATAAACCTATATTCAGCCATACCAAAGCCATCTTGTTATAAATCTGATATTAAGCTGTGGAAAAGCGGTTGATTTCTGCATGGGCTGTGCAAAAGTGCTTATCCTGTGAATTCCAACCACAGACTTTTCCACAAGCTAATTTCTTTTATTACAAGGATTTAACCACGAATTCAATGAATTCACAATCCTTATTATTACTTCTACTAAAATTTATAAATTTATAAATTTAGAGCCTGTGCAACAAAAAATGAAATTCGCATATTTATGCAAATCAAAAACAAGCTCTTAAAACCACTATACACCGAACCTTGCATTGCTGCCTGTTTTTTCATCTCATAGAAAAAGTTTGTTAATTTGATTTATTAGCCCTGTAAACAATTTTCTTATTAAAATAACAAAAATAGGTCTGTTTTATAATCAAAAAAAATGATATAGTAATTGACATCTCTAAAAACTCTTGTCAATGACTTAGAGATTGCCTAATATGTCGATTAGAAAACTTGGAGGACGTATGAAATTTACTTTTGATAAAGATGCCATGATTCGGGAAATTGCTATTGCCCAGGAAATCATATCTACAAAACAGATTGCGGAAATCCGTTCAAACGTAGCCCTTTATGCTTACAATAATTCCCTCACTATCAAGGCTACCGACAGCAAAGTAAATTTTGAAACGACCCTACCTGTCCAAATTCAGGAGGAAGGCGAGACCACAATTTACTGCGACAAGTTTATGGGAATCCTGACATCGCTTCCGGAAGGTGAGATTGAATTCAACCAGCCCGTAGAAAATGGCAGCGACCAGGCGATAACAGTTATAATCAAACCTCTCACAAAAAAAATCAAGTTCCAGATTAAAAGCATGTCTGTTGATAAATTCCCTGATTTCAGCTCCGCGGACAATGTTCCTTATTTTGAAGTTCCATCAAAGGACATCAAGGAAATGATTGAGCAGACTTCATTTGCAGTCAGCGACGATATTACACGCCTCTTTATGAACGGAGTATTCTTTGAAAAAAATGGAGACAATCTGATTTTGGTTGCTACCGATGGAAGAAGACTCAGCTTTGCTTCAAAAAATCTTTTAGCCGGTGTGAGCGATTTCCCTGCCGTGATTATTCCGCCAAAGATTCTGAACATAATCTCCAAACGCGCTCCCGACGAGGGAAACATTTCCATTGCTGTTGTTGATAAGATGATTTTCTTTAGATTTGGTAACTACAAATTTGGTTCCGTGCTTTTAGATGGACAGTTCCCGAATTACAACAGAGTCATCCCGGAGAACCAGCTGTATTCTTTCCAGGTCCACAAAGAAGATTTGGTCAATGCACTGAAGCGTGTTGCACTTATGGTGGACAAAAAAGCCGGACGTATTTATTTTGAAGTGAGCGACGGAATCCTTAGAATCACTTCTCCACAGTCGGAAATGGGAAGCGCGGATGAGGAAATACCTTGCGAGTATGCCGGACAGAGCTGCACACTTGCGTTCAACTATCGCTATGTGGACGAGCCGCTAAAAGTGATTCCGACCGAGAAGATTACTTTTGAATTCACCGAGGAACTGAAACAGGTGACAATGCGCCCAGAACCCGCTGCCGATTATTTCCATATAATCATGCCGATGCATAAAGAATAGTGCCGTTTCTTTCTCTTACCTCGGTAAATTTCAGAAATCTCTTGAACAAGCCCATGGACCTTCTTGCAAAGGAGGTCTATTTTACGGGCGAAAATGGACAGGGAAAAAGCAATCTTCTGGAAGCTCTGTACTATTCTTCCTATGCCTCATCTTTTAGAACCCATACTGATTCCGAACTCATAAAAAACGGTGAAAACTCGATGAGTCTCAGGACAATCTACCGGGAAGAAAATGGAAATGTCCATACAACTTTTATAGTTATTGAAAATGGTCACAAAAAAATCGAAAAGGACGGTAAAATCATCCACGACCGCAAGGAACTGATAAACACAATGCCCTGCGTTCTTTACAGCCATGACGATTTGGATTTTGCCGAAGGAAGTCCTGAAAGACGACGCTTTTTTTTGGACCAGTCCCTGAGCATGTACGACGTGATGTATATCGATGTGCTGCGCCGCTACAGGAGGATTCTAAAAAACAGAAACCTGTGCCTCAAAGAAAAAAAATACGAGCTTTTTGATACCTATGACATCCAGCTTATAATGAATGGACTAGAAATCCAGAAAAAACGTAAGGATGCCGTCTTTCAGTTCAACCAGATTTTTGAAAAGATGTACGAAAATGTTTCGGGAATTGGTGGAGTAAATATCCGCTATCTTCCGTCGTGGAAAAATCAGGACGAAGCTTCACTTCCGAATATTGATGAAATCATGGAGCTTGTCAAAAGCAAGAGGGATGTTGAGAGAAGTCTTGGCACAACTATGACAGGTCCGCACAGGGACAGAATTGTTTTTATAAAAAATGGAGCACAGTTCATTCCGACCGCATCAACTGGACAAAGGAGACTTGTTGCATTGGTTTTGAGAACTGCACAGGCTGTTTTTTATACTCAGGTAACTGGAAAAAAACCGGTGCTTCTTATGGACGATGTTCTTTTGGAGCTGGATCCGGAAAAAAGAAAAAGACTTACCGCCATGCTTCCTGATTATGACCAGCTTTTCTGTACATTCCTTCCCGGCGAGCCTTATGAAAACTACAGGCACGAGACGACCAGGGTTTACAAAATTGAAAACGGTTCATGGACGGAATCAAAATGAATGAAGAGATTGTGAATATAAACGAGCTTATCCACAGGACCTTTGAAAACATAAGCGTGGAGGGGTCCAAATCTGCCAACAGGATTGTCGAGTCGTGGAGAAATGTTCTGTCCAGAATAAAATCCGTGAATCCGCAGATGAATCCGAACGAGGGAGAAAATCTTATTGACCATAGCCGCGTTGTTGATTTGAAAAACGGAATGCTTTTGATAGAGGCTGACCATCCGGGGTGGATTTCGTTGCTACAGTTCCATAAAAAATTTATTTTGAAGGGAATGCAGATGTCAGTTCCAGACGCGAACATAAATTCCATTGTATTCAGACTGAGGGGAACCCGGGACGAAATCTCCAGTCCAGGTGAAAGAGAAAAAATTGTGCGGGCGAATATTGAAAAAAGGATTGAAAGTGAAGAAAAAAATCTGAATCAAGCGAATCTACCCCATCAAAATGTCCAAAAAACTTATAAAATAGAAGAGCTTCCACCAGAATTGGCAGAAATTTTTGCAGATTTGAAAAACACTATGTTGACCAAATCAAAAGAATAATGATAATATGACCTCTACTACTGTAATTTGGGAAATTATTTTTTTAGATAGGAGTCGTTCATTATGTTACGTACATATCAACCAAGCAAAGT
>DGGQ01000168.1 GCA_002392275.1 Treponema sp. UBA3870 | reverse complement strand
CGTCGATGAGGGTGTAGAAGTATTCAAGGCCTGCCTTTTCGAACTTGTCCTTGTATTCTTGGTCGAAAACTTTCTGCATGATTGCCTTGAAGTTTCCGTCGTAGGTCTTGCTGATTGTGTCCTTTGCTCCGAACCAGACATCAATCTTCTGGTCGAGCGCATAGTTGAAGCAGCAGCGTGCAAAACTTTCGATTGAGGCATCAAGGTTGTGGATTCCCTGGATGATTCCCGGTCCCTTCATCTCCATGATTGTCTTTCTGATTTCCTTTCCGTCAGCACCCGTGAAAACAAGCTCTGCCTTTCCCGGTCCCGGAGTTTTGATTTCGCAGTTCTTGTAGACATCTCCGTAAGCATGGCGGCCAAGTGTGATTGGCTTTTTCCAGCAGCTGACCGTTCCCTTGATGTTCTTCACGAAAATCGGTGTGCGGAAAACTGTTCCGTCCAGCTCGCCACGAAGGATTCCGTTCGGACTTGGCGTGAGGTGGGTCAGCTTGTATTCTTCGACGCGTGCCTGGTTCGAGGTGATTGTCGCGCACTTTACACCGACCCCGAGCCTCTTGATTGCGGCCGCAGCATCGTAGGTTACTTTGTCATCGGTCTTGTCGCGCTCGGTGATTGAAAGGTCGAAATATTCGGTCTTCAAATCAACGAAGGGAAGAATCAGCTTTTCCTTTATCAGCTTCCACAGTACGCGGGTCATCTCGTCGCCGTCAAGCTCGGCAATCGCATTTTTCATCTGGATTTTTGCCATGGTTTATCTCCGTTCTGGTTCGTTTTAGGTTGCACTATTATATCAAAATCTTTTGTCATGGACTAGTGGATTTCCCAAGCCCGGCAGGAGGCGTAAAGGGGGACGGTTGCAATCGAATATGTGGGGCTTCCATGTTCGGGCATGTTTTTGTGGATTTTTACAAAAAAACACCCGAAGTTTGACAAAACCCTTGCCCTGTGAGGGACAGATCGAGGTAAAAAGGTTCGTCTCATTAAGGTTGCGAATTGAAATCTGCTTTATTTGATGTTATGATATTGTCGAGGATGATAGATATGCCTTTGGCAGAAGTTCAAGAAAAATTGAAGACCATTCCTGATGAATATCTCGTTGAAGTGTATAATTATTTGGAGCTGTTGGAATATAAAATTCTATATAAAAAGCAGAACCCGGCTTCCAATAAAAAATTTCCAAATCGTCGTGCCGGCATCTTAAAAGATTCTGATTTCTATATGTCACCAGATTTTGATGAGCCATTGGAAGATTTTAAGGAGTATATGTGAGATATCTTTTGGACACTCATGCGCTGCTCTGGTATTTATTTGATGATAGCAGCCTCTCTTTAACTGCAAAAGAAATCATCAATAATGAATTTTGCTATTACACAAAACTTTCTTTATGGGAGATAGCTATAAAGCAGACCAGAAAACTTCTTCAATATAGGCAAACAATTTCTCAGATTATCAATGCATGCAAAGATGTAAAAACAATCTGGTGAACCGACAGCATACAAACAACCGACAACTGGGAAACGTTTACAATGGACGGTATGACGTTTAGACGTAAATAGACGGACTGGCCGCTCTGTGTTCAGCACCTGGAAATCTTTCAAGAAAATTCCGGGTGCTTTTTGCTTTTCATTTGTTCTATGAAAATCTGATTGAAAATGAATTTTAAGCGGGTATGATAATTTTCACCACAGCTCCGCTGTCATTTTCCAGACGGACTTTTACCCCAAGCACCCGGGTAATTGACTTTACGATGCTCAATCCGATTCCGCTTCCTGTCTTGTGAGATTTGTCGCCGGAATAAAAACGGTCGAAAGCTCTTTTTAACGCTTCTTCAGAAAACCCTTCTCCGTTATCGCCGATAAAAAGCATAGTTTTTCTGCCTGTTTTTTCTACACCAAGCGTGATTTTCAGGTTCTGAGAATTCGAGTGTTTTATCGAGTTCTCGATTCCGATTCTGAAAATCTGTTTAAGCAGGTTTCTGTCTGTTTTGATGATGTAGTCGTCTGGAATGGGGGCGGTTTCAATCAGAATATCTGCGCCATTTTCCTCGTGCCGTCCGTTTATCTCTTCTTTGATTTCTCCAAAAAACTCCCGAACAGAGATGTTTTCTTTCTGCAGTCTTGTAAGGCGGTTTTCAAGTCTGGTCAGTTCAAGCAGATCCTGTACTATCCGTGTCATTTTGTTGCTTTCTTTCAGAATCAGTGCCAGCGATTCGTCAAAACGGCCATCATCTTTTTCAAGCAGTTCTTTCCCGTGCCGTCGGAGCAAGTCGGTGTGACCTGTAATGACTGCAACCGGTGTTTTAAGTTCGTGGCTCACATTTGCGATAAATTCTTTTTGCGTGTCGTATTTTCTCTCGAGAACAATAAAGTAAAAAGAAAAAGTAACAAATAGAAACAGCAGCAACGGAATAAGGATTTTGAGGAGCGAGCGGGGGAATATCAAAAAAAGCACCTGTGAAATCTCTTTTTCTGCAGGAACTGACACCTGAATGCAGAGCTCTTTTCCGTCAGAAGGCTTATAGGTTCTGCACAGGTAGAGAATGTCCATGTTCTTTTCTTTTTTGTTTTCGCTATCAGGCTGATTTTTGAGGGAGTATCTTTGAACTCCTCTGGCAAGCGGCAAAGGCGGAATTTTTGCATTACTTGAGGCAAGAACTCTTCTGGAAGTCCGGGCGTAAATCACAAAGTCAATGTCTTTCTGCGAGCGCTGAATGTCGGAAAGGCTCCCGTTTTTTATCTGTGCAAAGATTTCTGAGGCCGCTTCTTCAAGCCGTTTTGCCTGACTGTCGCGCATGGAAATCCGCATTAAAAAAAACAGGGTTAATGCCAGAATGAGAAATGCAAATGTAAAAACAAAGGAATATTTTATCGCTTTTTTCAATTTGCCTTCTCCATCATAAAGCCTACGCCCCTCACCGTCGTGATGTATTCAAAATCAGAATACTCCCGGATTTTTTTGCGCAGCGTACTTATAAAAATATCAAGGTTGTTCGGATTCGTCGCATGATTTTCACCCCAGACCTTATCCAAAATTGTATCGCGATTGAGCACTGTCCCTGCATTTTCCATAAAGAAATTCAAAAGAAGGTATTCCGTCTTAGAAAGTTCAATTTTCGTACCTTTGACAGTCACTTCCATCGAAGCTTGATACAAGACAATCTCACCGTTTTTCTTTTCGCCCGAAGCAGCCGTATCAGCGTTTTCAAGTGCTTCTTTTGCCTTTTTCACCTTTTCTGAGCGTCTCAAAACAGCGTTTATTCTTGCAAGCAGCTCTTCAATTTTAAAAGGCTTTGTAATGTAATCATCAGAACCAAGATTCAAGCCTGTTACTTTGTCGTCAGTTCCATCGCGGGCCGTCACCAGAATTACCGGTGTGTCTTCATCGTGCTTTCTTATTCGCCGCAGAACTTCAATTCCGCTGAGTTCCGGAAGCATTATGTCTAAAAGAACGAGGTCTGGCTTTTCAGCGGCAAACACTTCAAGCGCACTTCGTCCGTCAAGAGCTAGGCAGGTTTCAAAATCTTCCAGCTCCAATTCGCTTTTTACAAAAGAGACGATTCCTTCGTTGTCCTCAACAATAAGTATTTTAGGCATAGGGTATTATAGCACGGATACTGGCGTATTGTTCCTATATTTTTTTATAGAAACTTTATAGATAATTTACAAGCAGTTAATTTCAAAGGGATTTATGATTTGATTGAAAATACGGGCGCAACCCTTTCGGGTCGGGCTATCCGCACTTCCGCTGTCGCTCCATACCGCTTTGCGGTACGCCTTCGGCGGTGCTACTATCCCTTGCGCAAACCTGCATTGGAGGTATTTTATGAAAATTTTACGAACCTTTTTTTTTATATCGATGTTTTTCTCGCTTGGATGCATGGCTTTCACTGAAACAAAATACAGCACTAATCCCGACGAGTGCGTGGACGGCGTATGCTTTGTTCCGCAGTACGCTGACGACGGCCGGGAAAATTATGCAATCGTTTCTCCCGTCGGATATCACGATGTCCCGATGATCAGCCAGACCAAACGGCTGGACACGCTCAAAGGAAAGACAATCGGTCTTGTTGGTGGCTCTTTTATGGCAGTCACCACCCACAACGAGCTTAAAAGATGCATCGAAGAAGAATTCCCTACGGCAAAAATTTACATGTTCGACGACATCGGGCAGGCAGGACCTTATTCAGTTTTCGGTCAGACAGAAAAGACTCGCGCCTTTCAGGAAAAACTCAAAGAACTCAAAGTTGATGCCGTAATCGTTGGAAACTGTGGCTGCGGACTTTGCACCACAAAAGAAACGGGAGACTCCATCGCAGCAGAATATA
>DGGQ01000109.1 GCA_002392275.1 Treponema sp. UBA3870 | reverse complement strand
ACAATCCCTAACACAAAAAAAATCGACGATAACATCAGACACTGCGCACATGCCCGACATCATCGCCGAATAAAAAAAAGGCCGCAAAGCGTGAACTTTGCGACCTCGTTGTCTTGTTACGGCATATTTATAGCGTGAAGAAAAATTTTTGTCAAGCGAAGGAACGAAAAAAATTATGCAACTGAAATTACATCTTTTGTATTGTAAACAAAACCATTTTCATACATAAAATCAGGAGAACAGTCTATTTCACCGTTATTCCAAGTAACAATTCCGAATTCAAGTTGCGGATTTTCGTAAACTTCCGGTTTTTTTAGGGGTTCAAAGACTTCGCCTTTCAAAATAGTCGTGTCAAAAAGTTTTACTACACCGTCTGAAAATTTTATCAGATAGATGCCGCTGTACATGTGGCGGACTTCAAGAACCGTGAGTATTTTCTCAGGATTGTCAGAATATACGATTCCATTTTCTTCATGCATTTTTTGCCCCTTTACGAATCAATTTTATCAAAATGCTTGTTTTGAACAGCCAGATTCCAGGCTGCATAGGCTTTCTCTTCGTTTTTTTTAAGCCATTCTTGTACAGCTTGTAATTGTTTTGAAGGAAGTTCCCCAGCCAGAATCGTTCCGTCGATTGCAACAGATGCTCTGAATTCTCCGTAGAACACATGTACATGAGGTTTATTGTGATGCTTGATGTCATTAAACATCAAGTAAATGACAATTCCGTCAAATCGTTTTAGTTCTGGCATTATTTTCCTCCTTTTTAAGATTATAGCATATAAATTTTATTTTGCAAAAAAACACTTCCTTTCCTATTTCTTCTTTTCGCTCTTGACCACATTGGGCAAAGAGGGTATAACTTTCAAGAACAAAGGCGTTCATTCGATTTGCCGCTATAAGTGTCGGCAGATGGGGTGAACGCCTTTTTATTTTGGGGGAATTATGTTTTTGAGCGACAAGGCTTTTTTGATTCTTGCGGACGGCAGCGTTTTTGAAGGAAAGGCAATCGGCGCGCGGGGGAAAACAATCGGTGAGACGGTCTTCACCACAGGAATGACTGGCTACATAGAAACCCTCACCGATCCCAGCTATTTCGGACAAATCATCACGCAGACTTTCCCCCTGATTGGAAACTATGGCCTTATCCCGGAAGATTTTGAAAGCAAAAAAATCTGGGCTTCTGGCTACATCGTGCGCGAAATCTGTGAAAAACCAAGCAATTTCCGCTGTTCAGGCGATTTGGATTCATTCTTAAAAAAGCAGGGAATCGTTGGAATCTGCGGAATCGACACAAGAAAATTGACCAAAAAACTCCGGGAAGCCGGCGTCATGAACGGAATGATTCTCAGTGAAAGTGGAAAACTGAAAACTGAAAACGGAATGTTGAAAGTTGACGATTCACTTCTTGAAGAAATTCGGTCGTATAAGATTGAAAATGCGGTTGAAAATGTGCAAAGCCTTTGTATGAAGGATGGCGGGGATTTTAAGGGGCGAAGCCCCTTAGGAGAGAGGGTAGCGGACAGACCAACAAAGCGGAGAGAATCGACACTGCTTGCAGGGGCGATTCGTGGAGCGACTTGGGATGGGAGCGAGGGGGAGACTTCCCCCATCCCCAATAAAAATTCCAAGCTTTCCACTTTCCACTTTCCACTTTCTGTTTGTCTCTTCGACTTTGGCGCCAAGGCCAACATCCAGAGGGAGCTTGAAAAACGGGGCTGCAAGGTGACGGTCCTTCCTTTTAACACTACAGCAGACCAGATTATCAAACTTGCCCCTGACGGAATCATGCTCTCGAACGGACCTGGCGATCCTGCTGAAAACAAAAGCGTAATCGAAGAAATCAGAAAGCTCTGCGAATACGGGAAAATCCCGATTTTTGGAATCTGCCTCGGCCATCAGATACTTGCCCTTGCCCGGGGAGCCAGGACCAGCAAACTGAAATATGGGCACAGAGGCGGAAACCACCCCTGCAAGGATTTAGAGAACGGCCGGGTCTACATTACAAGCCAGAACCACGGTTATGCTGTGGAAAGTACCTCTCTCCCGCCTTTCGCAAAAATGAGCTTCGTGAACGAGAACGACGGAACCTGCGAGGGAATCGACTACAGGGACATTCCGGCTTTCAGCGTGCAGTTTCACCCGGAGGCTTGTTCCGGCCCGCACGACACCAACTTTTTGTTCGACAAGTTTATCTCAATGATGGAGAAATCAAATGCCACTGAATAAAAAAATCCATAAAGTCCTGATAATTGGAAGCGGCCCGATTGTAATCGGTCAGGCGGCTGAATTCGACTATGCCGGAAACCAGGCCTGCAAAGCCCTGAAGTCACTGGGGCTGGAGGTCGTGCTGGTGAACTCAAATCCGGCCACACTGATGACAGACCATTTTATGGCCGACGAGATTTACCTGGAGCCGCTTAATCTTGAGACCCTAAAGAGAATCATCGAAAAAGAAAAGCCTGATTCCCTTCTTTCGACCCTGGGCGGCCAGACAGGTCTTACCTTGAGCATGGAGCTGGCAAAATCAGGCTTCCTTGAAAGGAACAATGTAGAGCTTTTGGGTGCAAGGCCTCAGACTATCGACAAGGCCGAGGATAGACAGCTCTTTAAGGACACCATGGAAGCAATCGGGGAACCATGCATTCCGAGCAAGGTCGTCACAAGCTACGAGGATGCAGTCGATTTCGTTCACAATGAAATCGGTTTTCCTGCAATTATCCGGCCTGCATTCACCCTGGGCGGAACAGGCGGCGGCATCGTAAAAAATGACCGGGAACTTGACGAGATTGCCCACAACGGCCTCCACCGCTCCCCCATTCATCAGATTCTGGTCGAAAAATGCATTTCTGGCTGGAAGGAAGTCGAGTTTGAGGTCATGAGGGACTCAAAGGGAAATGTAATCACTGTCTGTTCGATGGAAAACTTTGACCCGGTTGGAGTCCACACGGGAGACTCGATTGTAATAGCACCGACCGTAACCCTGGCCGACAAGGAGTACCAGATGCTCCGAAGCGCCGCATTGAACATCATCTC
>DGGQ01000052.1 GCA_002392275.1 Treponema sp. UBA3870 | reverse complement strand
AAAGAGCGGGTCAATCACTTTGTGAATGTTCTGGATGCTAGTGTAGTGCATTCCGCCATTTCTTCGTGTCTCCGGGTTCAATGTGGATTCAAAGACCGCACCGAAAATCGTCGGACTGATTTCGCACCAATTGAAAACGGCACAGTCATTGACAATCACATCCACAATTTCCTGCGTGAAGTTTGGAATCTCAATGTTCTCGTCCTTGAAAAGACCTCCGTTCACATAGGGGAATGGCTTTAGGCTCTCATCGTATTCGTCCCGGTCGGAAAGTTTTGTGTCCAACGCCTTGAAAAGCTCTATCAATCCCTTTCGCACATTCTGCAGATTGAAACCACGGATGTAATCCTCAAAAGATGTTCGTGTCTCAAACAGCCCCGCGTCCTCGGCGTACAGACAAAAAACAATTCGGACGCAAAGAATATTCAGCGAGCGCAAGGATTTTTCGTCCTGACTTTTATATTGAGGCAAAAGAGTCTGGTAGAGTTTATCGACCAGTTTTCCCGCCTCAAGCGAGATTTCTTCCTCCCGGCGGATGTTCTCGTTCTTCTGGTCAACAAGAAACTGCAGGCGGTAGAATTCTTTTGGAAGGTCTTTCAGGAAAATCTGTTCAGGTTCGCCATGCGGGTTTTCCAAATCATAAATCAAAAATTCAGAAAAATTGCAAACGACAATCCAGCGGGGCCGAATCGAATTTGGAAGCTCGTCGGCGTATCGCTTTGCCTGCTCAAAAGGCGTAAGAACCGCACCGTCGCTCTGTTCGTAAGCCTTGTGGATGTCGATTTTTCTTCCCTTCTGCTCGATTAAAACTTTTGTGGATGGAATGTATGCGTCGATGAAATTTGTATGTGAAATTTTTACACGCTTTTCAAATTCGATGTATTTCGTTGGATTTTCGACACCCACTATGTTTTGCAGCAAATCAATCCAAAACCTTTGGGACTCCTGCTTTTCGTCGCCCTTGTCCGCCCAAAATTCTGCGAATTCTTTTGCGTTTTTTTCTTCCAGCGTCTGCATCATACAATCATTTTAACAAATTTTTAATGATTTTTCCATTCTTTTGTGCTATGCTCCATATATTATGGAAGAAATTAAAAACAAGGTTGCCAAAAAAAATCCTGTGCGGACTCTCAATGCGGAGGTTGCAAGAAAGATTGCCGCCGGTGAAGTTATAGACAGGCCAAACGCAATAGTCCGGGAGCTTATGGACAATGCGGTTGATTCGGGTGCTAGCGAAATTTCTGTAGAGACTTTTGGCGGTGGAATAGAAAAAATCCGCGTGATTGACAACGGATGCGGAATGACCAAGGACGACCTTGAGAACTGCGCGCGTCCACATGCGACAAGCAAAATCTCGGACGAAACCGATCTGCTCCGTCTCACCACTCTTGGATTCAGGGGCGAGGCTCTTTCTTCCATGGCGGCTGTGTCCAGGCTTGAAATAATTTCCGGCGGATGGAAGATGAATGCCTCCGTAACCGAGGACCACATAATCACACAGGCAGCTTCGGCGGGGGGAACCATAGTCCAGACATCGGCCCTGTTTGAAAATTTTCCCGCAAGGAGACAGTTTTTAAAAAGACCGGCCAGCGAGGGAACATTGTGCCGCTCAACTTTTGAAGAAAAAGTCCTGCCAAGACCCGACATTGCGTTCAATCTTACAATGGATGGCGAAAAAAAACTCTCACTTCCGGCAGGGCAGACACTTACCCAGCGTTTTGTTCAGGCCATGGAGTTTTTTGAAAACGAGGAGGATTTCCACGAAGTCGAATCCGAATCCGGGGACGGCTCATGGTCTTTCACGCTTGTGCTTGGTTCTCCGTCGGTCTCGCGCAGCAGCAGAAAAAACATCTACATCTATGTAAACGGAAGGAGAATCAACGAGTATTCGCTGGTTCAGGCCATTGAATATGGGGCGCAGGGATTTTTTCCAAACGGAACCCACCCGGTCGCATGTCTTTTTGTTCAGATGGATTCCGCTCTGGTTGATTTCAACATCCATCCAGCAAAAAGGGAGGCAAGGTTCAAGGACATAAATCCGCTCCACCACCAGGTCAGCACAACCTCAAGAAATTTTTACAAACAGTACACGATGCATACAATGGTCGAGCAGGCCTCATCCGATTTTAATGAAAAGAGTCCGTCGCTTGATTTGGACATCCCCACGGCACACAAGCCATCATACTCAATCGGCTCGGACAGGCGGTCGGCTTTTTTCAGAAGGACAACGGAAGATTTTCCATCAAAAAACTCAGCGCAGAATTATTCCGCAACAAAATCCTACGTCTCACAGCTTGCAGAACTTGCGGTCGCATCCCCGGCGGATGACATCGAGGATGATTCAATGCTGCGTGATTCCGCATCCGTTGAAGGACACCCCACCCGGCCAAACTATGTTCCATCTGAAAACGACGACGCAGAATCGGGATTCCATTTTGTTGGCTCGGCACTGGGAACTTTTTTGATTGCCGAAAAAAACGACACCCTCTACATAATCGACCAGCACGCGGCGCACGAACGCTACATCTACAATCAGATTATGGATGCAGCCGGAGAAAAACAGGTCCTCCTGGTTCCATACACTGTCAACACAAGTTCCCCGGCAGATGACAATTATATAGAAGAAATTGCGGATTCTCTTGAGCAGGCTGGATTCACCGGCAAAAACTGTGGAAACGGTCGCTGGGAATTTTCAACCGTCCCCGCCAGATGGAAAGGAAGCGAGGCTGATTTGACTCGAGATTTGCTGGACAGGAGAATACATCCGCACGACATGATAAACGCTGTGGCGGCAAGCACCGCATGCAGAATGGCGGTAATGGACGGTGACATGCTGGATGAAAAAATGGCCGCATGGATTGCAAAACAGGCCCTTCTTCTTCCGGATCCGCACTGCCCGCACGGCCGCCCGGTCTACACGACAATCACAAGGAGACAGCTTTTTGCGCTGGTGAAGAGGGTCTAGAAAAATGCTGATTAATCCGCATTCGGATTGTTCAGTGTGCCCCTTCCCTAGACGATTTTTTTTTACTTTTTTTACCTCGAAAATTTTGACACGCGCAAACTATTGGTATATTATAACATAACATCAAGGAAATAAAAATCAAGTTTTTCAAAAAAGTGGTTCTTTCAAAAAGTCAAAAAACAAGTACCTGGAGTGACTATGAGCAAGATATCAACCGTAAGACTTACGCTTACAACTAAGCTGTTAATTCTGTTTCTGCCAATCGTACTGATTGCCAGCCTCACTATAGGATTCATATCCTACAAGATTTCAGCAAAAAGCATGACCCAGGCCGTATTCTCAGAACTGGAGGGACTTGCGGAAGACACAGCCCACCAGATTGCGGCCGTAAACGACATGAACTTCTCAGTGCTCCATTCCCTTTCGGAGCTTGCATTTGTGAAGGACGAAACCCTGTCCCTTGAGGAAAAAAACAAACAGCTTCAGGGGATTGCAGCCGCATCGAACGGGCGCTACCAGAACATAGCATTCTACGACAAGGATGGAAACTCCATAACAGCGGACGGACGCACAATAAATTTTGCGAGCCGAGAATACTTCAAGCAGGCCTTTGCCGGGAAAAATTTTGTCTCGGACCCAACGTTCAGCACAGTGACGGATTCAATCCTACAGCACTACGGAGTCCCCGTCTATGGAAGCGAGGGATATCCAATCGGCGCGATTGTAATGGTAATCAGCGGAAACTCCATACAGGCAACCATCTCTGAAATAGACCTGGGCGAAGGAATGCATCCCGCAGTAATCAACCACAAAACAAAAACCACTGTCGCCAACGCAAACGAGGGGACCGATGAAGAGGACAGCGAGAAGGAAGTTAGCGATTCAGATGAGCTTGGCATCATTCTGAACAACATATTCAGCGGAAAAGAGGACACGGAGGATTTTGTCGATCCAAACCTGAACGTGCATCTGATTGCATCTTACAAAAAGATTGCCGACACTGACTGGACTGTTTTTGCGGTCGCCCCCTACGATTTCTATTTCAAGGGTCTCACACAGATGAAGATTGCGATTGCCATTTCCACTGTGGTGACAATACTTGTGGCCGCCATAATAGCGTCCGTACTTGTAACGATTTTGACCAGACCTCTGAAGACCGTAAAACATTCAATCACGAAGATTGCAAGCGGAAACGCGGACCTTACCCAGAGAATTCCAGACGCGACCAACGACGAGATTGGAGACGTTGTAAAGGGATTCAACGGATTTATCAAAAAGCTGCACGGTATTGTCACAAGCCTGCTGGAATCCAAGAAATCGCTTGGCATTGCCGGAGAGGATCTGGGAGCATCCGCACAGGACACGTCTGCGGCCATCACGGAGATTATAGCGAACATTGACAGCGTTCACCGCCAGATTGTAAACCAGAGCGCGGGTGTTGACGAGACGGCGGGAGCGGTCAACCAGATTGCCTCCAACATCGAGTCGCTGGAGGGCATGATAGAAAACCAGTCACAGAGGGTGCAGCAGGCTTCGGCGGCGGTCGAGCAGATGATTGGAAACATTTCGGCTGTAACAACCTCTGTTGACAAGATGTCGGAGTCCTTTGACTCGCTAAGGAAGGACACACAGATTGGAGTCTCCCAGCAGCAGGACGTGAACGGTCGAATCCAGCAGATTGAACAGCAGTCCGCAATGCTCCAGGATGCGAACGCGGCAATCAGCTCGATAGCAGAACAGACAAACCTCCTTGCCATGAACGCGGCAATCGAAGCGGCTCATGCCGGTGAGGCAGGAAAGGGCTTTGCGGTTGTTGCTGATGAAATCCGTAAGC
>DGGQ01000008.1 GCA_002392275.1 Treponema sp. UBA3870 | reverse complement strand
CGGAAAGAAATACAAGAACTGCTGCGGGAAAAACTAGATGGCCGAAAACATCTATACCGGTTTCCATGCTGTCGAGGAAAGAGTCAGAAGGTCGGCTCAGAAAAAAAATGATTCGGTAAAACTTTCCGTCCTTTTTTCAAAGCCCGGACCCAGAATCAAAAAAATACTTTCGCAGGCTGCCGAGGTCGGTATTGATTGCAGGCAGGTTTCCAACGAGGAGCTTGATGCCCTTGCGAAGAATCTGCCTGAGACAGCGAGGGACCACCGTGGAATAATCCTTCTGGCGGATGGAGAGGAGGAAAAATCATCAAACATTGTGCAGCTGGACCAGTGGATTCTGTCATGCCCGGAAAAGGCGACGGTCGTAGTTCTTGATTCCGTGACCGACCCTCATAATGTTGGTGCGGTTCTGCGTTCGTGCGACCAGTTTGGTGTGGACCTTGTGCTTCTTCCAGAGCGTAATTCTTCTTCCGACGTTAAGGACAACCAGGTTATTGCCCGTAGTTCCGCTGGTGCGAGCGCGTGGGTTCCGTATTCCGTTGTGCCGAATCTTGTGCGTGCCGTCCAGATGCTGAAGGAGTCAGGATTCTGGATTTACGGTGCTGATGCCGGTGGAAAAAGTGTCGCCGGAATTGAGTTTGCGCAAAAAACATGCATCGTAATGGGAAGCGAGGGAAGCGGGATTGCGCGGCTTTTGTCCGAACAGTGCGATCAGATTGTTTCAATCCCCACGTGCGGAAAGATTGACAGCCTGAACGTGTCCGTCGCGACCGGCATTCTTCTGTACGAAAGATTCCGCCAGACAAAAATATAGAATTTAGATGGCCAAAAAAAAACAGTTTCAGTGAGTTAACTCACTGGAATTTTTTTTTAACAGGTGTAGCATACAGATAATAAATTTTTAGCTTGCGGGGGACAAAATGCAGCGTCGCGTCATGACAAATCCAAATGCTATGCTATGCTCGCGACAGGTCTGATTTAAATAATTCAATTTCTCACAAAGAGCCGTGTCCGGTCATTCCTTCGGGAGTGTCTGGCGCGGCTTTTTTATTCGTGCGGAGGTGCCATTATGGCCGAACCAAAATTCAATGACGAAGCGGTGGTGGCTATCTGGGAAGAAATCAAGACTAACGTAATGTACGGAAGGTTAAAAAACGATTTCTATGATTTTGTGCTGTACACGCTGAACAGACATGATCCGAAGCATATTCTTGACGGGAATGACAACGCCACCAACGAGCGTCTCCTAAAAATCAGCGCGACAAGGATAAAGGCGGCAAAGAAAAACATTTCAGTCAAGTTCATGGACGACAGCGAGTATAACCAGATTTTCAGCGACTTTATCAAAAAGATTTCTGACGGCGGGATACCTTCGCTGAACGACAGTCCTGACGGTCTTTCCTATACCATGGTGATTGAGGATGTGGCCCTTCGTTCCATACTGGAGGGCAAGCTGAAGCGCGTGGCGAATACGACCCTTGACTATCATCTGAACACGGAGCTTGTGACGATAGGGCACGAGGCATTTATGAAGATGCTGGGTGCCGAAGCCGAATATGCGGGTTCCGATGTAAAGGAAATGCTCGAAAGCATGGTGAAAGACATGAAAGCCGGAGAACTGAAAAAGGATTCGATTGATTCGATAAAACGGATTACGGAATCCTATGAGCCGAAAAGTCTTACGGCCAAAATTCTGATGGAGATTGCCCGGTTTGTACACGGAAGAATTTCCAAGGCTCTGTCTGCAAAATAGGATGGAGGTTCAAAACAGCAACTCTGCCTGCATGGGCTTGAGATAAAAACATAAGGAGTTTTTAAAATGAAAGCTACAAAAATTATTGCGGTGCTTGCCGTGGCATTCATAGAGAACTACTCCTTCCCGGTCCGCAATTCGCTCCATTGTCGGCTGTATTTTTCTTGCGTCAAACCTTGATTTTGTATTTGCTATTATGTCCACTGATTTTCTTTCGTACATATCGTTGAGGGAATTGTAGGCTTCTGCCGCGGCATTGAACATATTCCATTCCGTATCGTCCGGCATGATGATGTAAAAGTCATAGTCACTGTCATCGCGGTAGGTGTTTTTAGCGTATGAGCCAAAGAGTATTATCTTGACAGGATGAAGCGCATCCACAAAACGTCTTGCCATTTCTCGTATTTCATCATTTACCATCCCGACGCCTTCTACCTGTATTATAACACATTTTCAAATTATTAAAACACCGCAAGGGCGACGGGCAAAAACGTGCGGTAAAAAATCAGGCAAATAAAATTACATTTGAGAATATTTTTCGATTGAGTTTTTTATTTTCAGCCAAAAATCGGAAAGCCCAAGAAACAAATGAGAGCATTTTTCCCATTTTATTGTATAGCCGTAAGTGTGGCGGAAAAAGTGCCGGAATCCCATGTATTCAGTCAACAGAGACCTCAAATCGGATGGCAAAAAATCGGGCTGGGAAAACATAAAATCTACAAGATTCCTGTGCCATTGTGGAGAGGATTTAAAATCAAAACCCAATGTTTTTCCTATCAAAACAAAAATATTCTCCAATCCATTGTAGAAGGAGTGAAGAATTCCACCGATTGCAGTAACCTCTATAAAATCAGGTTCTTTGTTCTTGCATAGTGTAATGAGAATTTTCGATTTTTCAATAAGTTCGTCTATCTGAGAAATCTCATAATCAATTTTTGTTTTTACAGCGTCATCCAATTTTTCTCA
>DGGQ01000102.1 GCA_002392275.1 Treponema sp. UBA3870 | reverse complement strand
GGAAACCACGAGAATGTCCTGAACGTCAATTCCAACGGGGACCATGGTTTCAGAAAAATAGCCATGGAGGGACAGATGGTCTACGACTTTCTGGAGGAGCATTATTCTCAGGCCACAGCCTATCTTATCTCCGAATTTGAGCACGCGCTTCCTGTCGTGGCAATTTTTGACAGGTTCGGTGTGAGCCATGGGGAACCCTTCCGATGTTTTTCAAAAAAGGAAATCATAGACTACAGGCGGCATCCCGAGGTTGTGCTGGGGTTTACGTGGACGGACAACGGAGACGTGAGCGACATGACCGTGGAGGAGCAGTTCCACGAGCTCAACAAAAAGGGAGACAGTACCAACTGTTTCTGGTTCGGTGGACACAGGCCGGTGGTCGGAAAATACCAGCAGAGGCAGGGCGGAGCCTATATACAGATTCACAATCCGCTGGAAATGAATGTCGCCAGGGTCCACAGTGACGGCACGTTCAATCTTGATACTGATATCTATTCTGTGGTCGATTAAGTTCAATTAGCAATACGAGGAGTGTAGACATGGCAAAAGTGGGTGGAGCGGACGACAGGACCATTGACAATTCAGCCGGAAAAACGGCGGTCGGTCGGACATCGGTAGGGGATGCTACGGTCGTGGGGAGGACCGGCACATCATCAAGAGCTTCCCAGCCTGCCGAGTCAGTTCCCAGACAGATTGGAAAGTACATAAACATAAAACCGCTTGGAGCTGGAGGAATGGGAGCCGTCTATATTGGCGAGGACCCGGAACTAAAGCGCACGGTGGTTATCAAGACCATGCTGAAGACAGGCGGAAGCAGAAGGGCCAGGTTCCTGCGTGAGGCCGGAATCCTTAGTGGACTTACATCCCAGAGAATTGTCCGCTTCTACGAGACAATGGCATTCGGAGACAAGGAGTATGTTGTCCTTGAGTATGTCGAGGGAATGGACCTTGGAAAGATTCTTGAGAAGGATGGAAAACTTCCCCCCGAGCTTGCCCTGTGGATTTTGCGCGAGGTCTGCCGTGGACTCAAGATTGCCCACCACCAGAAGATAGTCCACCGCGACATCAAGCCTGCGAACATATTGATAGAGAAGGGTGCCAACGTAAAGATTGCGGACTTCGGAATCTCCGGGGTGGAATCCACCGACGATGGCGAGAGTGAAAAAAAGTCGTCCGCGCTGATTTCCAATGTCAAAATCGTGAAGGCGGAAATCACAATGCATGGCGGAAATGGCTCCACCAGTATGGGTACTTTGAGCTACATGGCTCCCGAGCAGATGACCAATGCGCACGAGGTTGACACAAGGGCCGACATCTATCCGCTTGGCGTAATGCTCTATGAAATGGTAACGGGATGTAAGCCCTACACGGAAAACTCCCTGCTCTCTCAGCACCAGAAGATTATGGAGGAAAAGTACATAAAGCCGTCCAAGCTGGTCAAGGGAATCCCGGGCGTGGTCAACAAGATAATCAGCAAGGCCATGAAGTTCAATAAGGAGGAAAGATTTTCTTCCGTTGACAAAATCATAAAGCTCATTGACAGATATCTGAACGCATTCAACGAGAGGGACATAAGGCAGGAACTCGCTAACTCCATCGTCAGCTATCCAAAGTCGCAGTACAAATACAGAACGGTCGTGTCCAAAAATAAAAAGCTCTACAAGATTGGCGGAATAGCCGCGGCGGCAGTTCTTGGGGTGATAGGAATAATCTTCCTTGTGAGGGGGGGATTCCGCTCGGGATTTATTCAGAAGTACATACTTTTCAAAAGCTATACCCCCGTCACCGTGCAGCTTAGATTTGCGAACAGCGATATAGCTGGCTCAGGATTTTCACCGGCCGTCTACTTTTATCACTACAACACGGACCCGGAAAACTATATGCCCGGCGTTGAGATTTCCAAGGTCATAAATCCGCACACAAAGCTGGAGGTCATAAAGGACCGCTCCCACCCGGAGGATGAGACCAAGTTCGACTACATTCCTGTGATGGGATTCGACACGGACAAAAAGGACCCGTCCATACACAGGACAAAGACCATGTTCCTGAAGCCCGGCGACTACAGAATCAAAATCTGCATGGGACCTGTAATCATCTGGCGGACGATAAGGGTCGGGGCCTACACATGGTGGTCAAAGACATCCACGGGACAGGTTGACATCAAGCTGGACAACTTCATGAACGAGAGCCGCAGAATCACTTTTGCGCGTCCGGTTGTATACGACAGGCAGACAGGCGAGGACATAACCGACAAATGTGAATTCGCGATTGTCTATGTCGGCAAGAACCACGAGGACTCTGAGACTGTTACAAGTCTGAACGGCAAGAGACCGCTGAACGCAGATGACGTTGCCTCCCTCAAAAAGGAGGACTGGGTGAGCGACGCTTATGGCGAGGGTGGAAAGAACTGCGCAATCGTCCATGTCTATGCGGGATGCGCTGGATACGAGCAGGAGAAATTTGGTCTCGCGCTGGACTGGTACCAGGACAAGGTTTACATAAATTCTTCGCTCGAAAAAAAGGCCGCCGAAAAGTCGGAGAAATAGTCGCGGATGAATATTCTTGTGCTGACGAAAAATCTGGAGTCGTACAATTTTGATGCCTACCTAAGAAACAATGGGTACAAGCCGATTGTCTGTCCGAGCCTGAATCTTGTTCTTGATTTTCAGCGCGAGGAAAAAATCGGTATGCTGATTTGCGATTTCAGATATTTCAGTTGCGAGTCCAGAAATCCGTATGAAACATTGAACGAAAAACTTGGCGGAAGGAAAATCCCCTTCATCTTTTATAACGACCCTTTTCCCGAATTCACCACCGAGGGCTTCGTTGAGCAGTGGAAGCGCACACTTATGCATTATTATGGCGAGGTAACGGTCTGGGCGGAGGAGTTCCTTGAATGTATGTCGGTTGCCGTAATCTGTGCGTCCGTCCATGATTCCTGTTCCCCCGGTCTTTGCAATGGGCAAAAAGTGGATAGCGGTGGAAAGTTTTTTATGGACAGCCTTGAAAAACTTCGCGAGATGTTCAACATGCCTCCATCAAAGTTCCGCCTCTTTGAAACCTTCTTTAAAAATCCCGACGAGGAGATGGACGCTGAGGAGCTTTGCCTTAGGATGTGGGGAAAATCAGATGAACACAGCATGGCGAATCTGTATTCCTACGTCGCTTTTATTAGGAAAATCATGCAAGGTTTTCCGAATCTTTCCATGTCCATTGACAGAACGGGGAAGGGAAGGTATGTTTTTCGCATGGACATTGACGCACTGCGAAAGGAGTTTGTATGAAAAAATCTGTTTTAATTCTTGCGGCCGTTCCCCTTTTTTTGATTGGATGCAAGACCCCGCCAAAAATTGATCTTGCGGACTATTCCCCCATAGCGATTGTTTCCGTCTATTCAAATTCATCGCTCCCATGGTATTCAAAGGATGGCGAAAAAAATCCCGAAAGCGCGCTTGTTACCTCCGATTTGAACAGGGTCATTGAAAAAAACAATCCCGAGTACCAGACCGTCCAGTCCCGGATTGACGAGGCGGCCCACATTTTGGAAAACTGTCTCTCGGAAAACGGTGTGTCGCTCGTGGGCATGGATGCTGTGCGGAATACAACAGTCTATGGAAGTGGCTTCAACAAGTTTTACCAGCAGGCGACGACATCCACTGCCGCCGACGGATATATGGTCCTTGACTACAACGGAAACGCGAGGAACCGTTCCATTGCCAGGGAGTCTGGTGCGGGCGGAACCCTTTTTGCCGAATTCATTTTCCAGAAGCAGAAAATCCAGAACGGGCTTTTTGATTTGAATGTGGCCGCAAAGGTGACGATGAAAGTCTATGTGGCGGATTCCACGGGAAAAAAACTTTTGTACAAGACCTACAGGGGGCTTTCTCCTGAATCAATTCCCTACGACAACGGAAACTGGGACAGGGGAACGCTTGTGACTTTCTTCCCGGGTGTGGTTGAGTCCGTGGTGAACGCTTTTGTCATCGACTACTGTGGTCTGGATTTATGATGTGCCTTAGTCCGCTCTTTCGTTTGCGTTGATGAAGTCCAGTTTCATGTTCCTGAGACCTTCGCTGAGGGATACCTTGTAGATGTGCGGGTTCAGAATGCGCTTGTAGGAGTCGTCAAAAGTTTTCATCTGTTCCATCATTGTGGTCCGGCTTATCCTTAGCTGCTCCGAATCCGGGAGCCTTTTTTCTGTGCGCCTTCCATTTTCGATTCTCTTTTTGAGCATTGGCTGAACAAGCTCCGCCGAAAGGGAAAAGTGCCTGTAGTCTATCATCGGGTGGAAGTAGCGGTATTCCCTTCCGGATGTGATTTTTTCTCCGTCAAGTGTAAGAACGTCGCCCCTTGCCATTCCGTTTTCATCAAAAAGCCTGTATACATTTTTGATTCCGGGGTTCGTTGATTTTGTGGGGTTGTCGCTGAACTTCATCACAGGAATCATGTTCCCGCTCCCGTCCATCCTTGCGCACATCTTGTACACGCCCGAAAAACTTGATTCGCTTCCGCCAGTGACCATGTTTGTTCCCACGCCCCAGCTGTCAACAGGGGAGCCCGAGGCAACAAGAGCGGAAATTATTTCCTCCGTAAGCTCGTTCGAGACAGTGATGTATGCATCCGAAAGTCCCGCGGAATCAAGCTCCCTCCGAACCTCGACCGAAAGATATGCGATGTCGCCGGAGTCAAGCCTCACCCCGAACCTGTGTCCGTTTTTGTGAAGCTCCGAGCCGACCGTGATTGCGTTTTTTATTCCAGATTTAAGACTGTCGTAGGTGTCAATCAAAAACACCGTGCTGTCCGGGTAGATTTCCGCGTATGCCCTGAAAGCCTCAATCTCGCTTGGAAACGAAAGGACCCAGGAGTGGGCCATTGTTCCAGCCACCGGGATTCCGAAAGCCTTTCCGCCGGAGGTGTTGCTTGTGGAGCTTGCCCCACCGATAAATGCGGCCCTTGTCGCGCTCATTGCACCGTCGGTTCCCTGCGCACGTCGTAGTCCGAATTCCATGACATCCTTTTTTCCGCTCGCAAGCCAGACCCTTGTGGTTTTTGTTGCAATCAGAGTCTGGAAATTGCACTGGTTGAGCACAAGTCCTTCGATAATCTGAGCTTGGATTAGCGGTGCGTGGATTCTTATGACAGGTTCCTGCGGAAAAATCAGAGAGCCTTCGTCAAAGGAGTAAAGGTCGCCGGTGAAATGAAAATTCCTGAGGTAGTCCAAAAATCCTTCGTCAAAAATTCCCTGCGAACGTAGATAACTGATGTCGTCATCCGAAAATGAAAAGGCAAGTATGCGGTCGATGCAGGTCTCAATTCCGGCAAACACGGAGAACCCGCCATTGAATGGATGCCTCCTGAAAAAAACATCGAAAACCGCTGTCCTGTCCAGACCTTTTTTCCAGTATCCCTGGGCCATTGTCAGCTCATAGAAATCGGTGAACAGTCCACTTTGTTTTGCGCCTGCCTTTTCTGCCATAAGATTTCCCGTTTCCTTAGTTGCTTGGACGCTTGCAGTATTTGAACGTGAACCATGCGCCGGTGTAACGTCCAATGAATCTTGATGCCGCCGCCTTGAATTTCCATTTGAAAGCCCACATTGAGTACAACTTTCCCCTGCGGGATTTTTTGATGCAGTGCGCGACCGTTTTTTCGGGGTCCTTTCCGTGCCTTACCTTTGGTCTTGCCCCTTTTGATGCGACGTTCGCAAATTCTGTGCTGACCGGACCGGGACACAGAGCTGTTACCGATATTCCTTTTGGTCTGAGTTCCGCCGCAATTGCAACTGAAAAACTCAGAACATAGGCCTTGCATGCTCCGTAGACCGCAAAATTTCCAAGAGGCATGAAAGAGGCCAGGGAAGCCGTGTTTATGATTCTCCCTCCGCGTGCCATGTAGGGGAGTGAAAAACCTGTTATCCCCGTGAGCGAAGTGCAGTCCAAATCGACCATCTCCATTTCGCGGTTGGTGTCCGTGTTGGCAAATTCTCCGTAAGTTCCGAATCCAGCGTTGTTCACAAGAACATTTATACGTATTCCACCGTCGGCCTTGGAGTTTTCTGCGTCAAGTAGGTTTTTAAGTCCGTTGGCCCCGTTTTTTCCGCTTATGTCGAGAGGAACGCATCTTACGCTTGGGTACTGTCCGCCATTTTTTTCTGCCTCGGATTCGATTCTGCGTTTGGTCTCCTCCAGCCTGTCGCTTCTTCTTGCGACAATCCAGATTTCATCGGATGCCAAATTCCTCGTCTTGCCGTCAGCTGATTTTGAAAAGTCCGCGCTCTCCTGTGCAAGCTGGCTGGCAAAACTTACACCCATTCCGCTCGATGCGCCCGTTACGATTATAATCTTCTTCATGCCGAATATGCCATCACACTTTGAACAGGTCTATCTGGTTTCCAATTTTTCCGATTGAATCCTTAACC
>DGGQ01000146.1:8367-20853 GCA_002392275.1 Treponema sp. UBA3870 | reverse complement strand
AAATCCCTCATGCGGTCCGCAAGCCACTTGGGAACAGTCCCAACGTGCAATGGCAAATCAGCGTGTCCAGTCCGTTTTATCATCAAATCATAATGTATCACATACTGCGACAAAAATATACTTGGATTTTTTCAACATAATGTGGTAGAATTAAATTGTGAGCGACTATCAACAAAATGACAACCAAAATGTGCGGCTAAGTGAAGCAGCTCTATGGTACAGAATCGAAGATTTAAAAAATGAGGCCCGTGAACTAAATACGGCCATAGCTGATATTTCCCAACTAGTCTCTTATACCCGTGTTGATTCGATGATTGATTTTTTGATAAGCAAGCTGCACAACTACTTTATCCCTGAAACTCTCGTCTTTATGGTCAAGCCGCCCCGCAAAAACAATCTGCGCCAGTATTATTATTCAAATCTGCGAAAAGTGGACAAGACGCTGGACACAAAATATTTCTATATTCTGGAAGACTATTTTGACAATCTAGCCAACACAACGGTTAACGGATATGCGGTTCCTTTCGGCAATCTGGTTTCCGAGCTTCCCCAAAACACTTTTTCCGATGATTTTTTAAAACTGAATCCCTCGCTTGTGATTCCACTGTTCGGAATTGGCGGTGTCTATGCAATCATCTATATAAGCGGGAAACGTGGGGGCGGCTCTTTTTCCGCGAACGAAATGTTCTATATCCATAGAATGTTTTCCGTGCTGGCCGTTACAATGCAAAACGGTCTCCATTACGAGATAAGCATTACAGAACCAAAGACAGGCCTTTTTACCTACGACTTTTTTATCACCAGAATGGAAGAGGCAATCAGCAACCTCAAACGCTACGACAGGCTTTCCGGGATTCTCATAATCGACATTGATTTTTTCAAGCGATTCAACGATACTTACGGACATTTGTGCGGTGACAAAGTGCTTGTTGCCCTTTCACAGACCCTCAAAAAAGTTGTGCGTGAAAATGATTGCGTTGCTAGATTCGGTGGAGAAGAATTTTCCATTCTGCTGAACGAATGTGACGGCGACAGTCTGTTTACCATTGCAGAGCGCATAAGAATTGCGGTCAGCGAGATTGTTCTATACGAAAACGACCAAAAACTTTCCATCACCATAAGCGTGGGTGGATGTCTTATACACGACATCAAGGGGATCACCCCGAACTATGTTTTCAAAAAAGCGGACAAGGCACTTTACTATTCAAAGCAGCATGGACGCAACAGAACCACAGTCTACAGTATGGGCTTTTTGGATGCCGCAAAAATCATGAACGGTGAAGATATTTCAGAGCAATAGGAAAACTCTAAAAACTTTAATGCAGCCAGTTCCTTTTCCCATTATCCCCAGACCTTGCAACAAGAGAAAATATCAATATAATGGAAGAAAGTTAAAATTTTGAGTAATTAAAATTTGGGAGGAACGTATGCCTGCGATGGTTCAGCAGATTTTGGCTTTTGTGCTTTATCTGGGCATGATGATTTTTATTGGCGTCAAGTTTATGAGGAAAAACAACAGCTCCGAAGACTTTTTCCTTGGCGGACGCAAAATGGGTCCATGGACTACAGCATTGAGCGCGGAAGCATCCGACATGTCCGGCTGGCTTTTGATGGGTCTTCCGGGACTTGCGTATCTGGGTGGAATCAAGGAGTGCTTCTGGACTGCCGTCGGTCTTGCGGTCGGAACCTATCTAAGCTGGCTGATTGTCGCGAAACGTCTGCGCAAATGCACAATCACTTTCGGCAACGCAATCACAATTCCCGAATTTTTGAACAACAGATTCAATGACAAAAAGCGGATTCTTGGAACCGTTGTCGTTCTTTTCAACATAATGTTCTTCACAATCTATGTCGCGTCAGGCCTGGTGGCATGTGCAAAACTCTTCAACTCAGTGTTTGGATTGGAGTACCACATCGGTCTGGTGATTGGTCTGGTTGTAATTCTTGCATACACTGTCACCGGTGGATATTTCGCAGTCTGCACAACAGATTTTGTCCAGGGAACATTGATGTTCATAGCTCTGATTATCACGGCAATCTTCATGCTGGTCAAACTCGGTGGACCGGCAGAGGCAATGGAAAAGGTCAGCGAATTTGGACAGAAGGCAATCAACGGGGACTTCAACTTAATCAGCGAAAAAATGCAGGAGGCCTTTACCAATAACCAGAGCTACAGTATAACGTCAGCAATTTCCGCAGTTGTATGGGGTCTTGGATATTTTGGTATGCCGCACTTCATAATCAGGTTCATGGGAATCCGCTCGAACAGGGAAATAAAGATTTCACGCCGCATCGCTACAGTCTGGGTGATTATTGCCCTTGGTGTGGCCTGTATCGTGGGTTCATTTGGCGCAGTCTATCTTCAGCCGAACATTTTGAGCACATCCGCAGCAGAAACGGTATTCAGCGAAACTCTCAAGGTGACATTCCCGCCATTCATCGGTGGAATCTTCCTGTGCGCAATTCTGGCAGCAGCGATGAGTACAGCAGACAGCCAGCTTTTGGTCGCCTCCTCTTCGTTCAGCCAGGACATTTTCAAGGGTGTAATCAAAAAGAATGCCTCGGACAAGGCTGTTTTGAAAGTGAGCCGCATAACGGTTTTTGTTGTCGCAATCCTCGCCTTTCTGATTTCGCTTGATGAAAAGAGCTCCATTTTTGATTTGGTGAGCTACGCATGGGCTGGATTTGGTGGTACGCTTGGACCGATTATTCTTCTTTCGCTTTTCTGGAAACGATGCACAAACAAGGGAGCCATCGCGGGCTTCATTACTGCGGGTGTCACCGTTTTTGTATGGAACCGGATTCCTGCGAGCGTAAATCCAATTTTCGGCGTGTATGAAATACTTCCGGCATTTGTCATCAATTTTGTTGTCACCATAGTCGTCAGCCTTTTGGACAAAAAGAAGGACGAAACCATTATGGCAAAGTTCGACGAATATCGGGCATCAAAGGATTAATTTACAGGGCAGTCTTTTTCGGAAGGCTGCCTTTCTTATTCTGAAACTTCCTTCAAAACTCTGTCATTCTTGAACTGGCTCCGGATTAAGAAAAAACTTGCAACATCGACAACAATAACATAGGCGGTGAAAAATCCAGAAAAGGACAAAGTTTCTGCCGCTGGACTCAAAAGAAAATCGTAGATTCCGTGGACCATTGTTGGCACGGCGACGGACAACAAAAGTTTTGCGCCCCGTGGTCTTCCGTTGACCGAAGCAAGCTTGGCTTTCGCAACAAAATAACCCATGAACACACCAAAACTTGCATGCCCTGGAATCGCGAACAGTGCTCTTGAGATTGCGACAGATTTTCCGTATGCGATTATGTATCCAATATTTTCCGCCGCCGCAAAACCAAGCGACGATGCAACCGTATAAACAATTGCGTCATAACTGTGGTCAAAATTTTTGTTCTGCCAGATAAAAATCATTATAATCAGCCACTTCAAAAATTCTTCAACCAGCGCCACGCCAAAAAAATTTTCAACCAGACTGTAGCCAACGGAATCAATATTCAAAAACAGGACAAGCAATTTTTCAATAGCGAGTTCGACAGGCCCCGCAACAAAAGAGACCACCGCCCCAAAAAACACAGTCAACAGAATGACCGACATTGGCTCGCGCTCGTTTTTATCCTTGTGCCAGACATAGAACAGAACCAGGACAACAGGTAGCAGAGCGGGAATCAATATGGAAAAAAACAGAACCTTCATAAAACCTGCCTTGGAAATTTTTAGAAAAAAAACTGCCGACCGCTCTTTTTTTTGATAGGAGGTAACGAACGGTCGGCAGTAAAATCTGTATCAGGAATCCATCGAGTTTGTCTATGAGCCCTGTAAACAGAATCATAAATCACATTTTAGGATTTTGCAAGTTTTTTTTAAACTTTTTGGCATTTTTTTACTTAATTTTAAGGATGATTTATCTGCAAAAAAACTGTACCAAAAATCTGTCATGGCATTGAAAAATCAAGCAAGAAAACATACTAACTAACGTTAGTTTAGAAAATCAAAAATCTCTAATTTCTCTTGCCTAAAGAAAATTTAAATTGTATTCTATAAATCATAGCAATCCAACTTCCCACGCTATTTTCAAGGAGGAAATCATGGAAGAAGCACAGGTACTCAACATCGCGTTTTATGATACAAGGTCCTATGACCGTGATTCATTTACAGACGTGAACAAGACATTTCTCTACAACATTGATTTTTTTGATTTCCATCTGAACGAAAAAACAGCTCTCACCGCAAAAGGCTATGAAGCAATCTGTGTTTTTGTAAACGACACAGTAAATTCAAAAGTCATTGCGACACTCAAAGAATGTGGCGTAAAGTTGATTGCCCTAAGATGCGCTGGCTACAACAATGTTGATTTGAGGGCGGCTGCAAAAGCTGGAATAAAAGTTGTGAGGGTCCCCGCGTACTCTCCAAATGCCGTCGCAGAACATACGGTCGCGCTTCTTCTTTCGCTCACCAGAAAAATCCCGCAGGCCTATATCAAAACCCGCTCCGGTAATTTTTCTTTGAACGGTTTGACCGGAAGAAATCTGAATGGACTTACAGCCTGCATTTTGGGAACTGGTCGCATTGGAAAACTGACCGCCGAAATTCTAAGCGGATTTGGAATGAACATAGAAGTCTTTGATGTGGTCCCCGACAATGAATGGGCAGCGTTTCATGGATTCAAATATGTCCAGCTCACACAGCTTTTTGCGGATGCGGATGTTCTGAGCCTTCACTGCCCGCTTACCGAAGAAACAAAGCACGTGGTCAACGCACAGTCATTGCAGCTGATGAAACGGGATGCCGTCATAATCAACACTGGCCGTGGCGCATTGATTGATTCCACCGCCCTTGTCAACTCGCTCAAAAAACAGACTCTCGGTGGAGCCGCACTGGATGTTTACGAAGAGGAAAGCAAGTATTTCTTTGACGACTGGTCCGTTAACATAATCCGCGACGACACTCTCGCACGTCTGATGACCTTCCCGAATGTAATAATCACAAGCCACCAGGCATTCCTTACAACAAACGCCCTCAAAGCAATTGCGACAACCACATTGGAAAATGTCAAGGAATTTATGGCAGGCAAAGAAGAGTTGAGCAACGAAGTCAAATAAAAATGCTGATAAACACTGGGGCCAGAACAGATACGGTACAATATTTTTCCGACTGGCTTTTGAATCGATTCAGGGAGGGTTTCGTCTATTCGCGGAATCCCCTGTTTCCAAAAAAAGTCACACGCTACGAGCTGGTCCCATCAAAAGTTGACTGCGTTATTTTCTGCTCCAAAAACTATTCCCCAATACTGCCACGTCTGCACGAAATCACAGAGCGTTTCAACACATATTTTTTCTACACAATAACCGCGTATGGGAAAGACATTGAGCCGGGAGTTCCATCTCTGGACCAGAGCATTGACATCCTCTACAAACTGGAAAATCTGGTCGGAAAAAATCGGATAGTCTGGCGTTACGACCCAATACTTTTGACAAAGAAATACACAGTCCAGCAGCATCTAATCACTTTTGGACACATGGCGGCACGACTTTCCACCCATGTTTCAAAATGCGTGTTCAGTTTTGTCGAGTTCTATGAAAAACTTCAATTCAACATGCCAGAACTGCAACTCTTTACGGAGGAGGACATGGACGCTCTGGCGGAGGGGCTCGGTTCAATCGCAAAAAAATATAGACTCCCCCTACAGACCTGCGCAATGAAAACGGACTACTCAAAATACGGGATACTTCCAGGCGGATGCGTCACTCTGGATGAAATTGGAAAAGCGAATGGAGTAAAATTCCGCGACCTGAAACACAAGGGGATGAGGCGTGGATGCTCATGCATGGTAAATCACGACATTGGAACATACAGCACATGCCCAAACGGATGCCGCTACTGCTATGCGAACAAAAATCCACAGGAAGCGGCAAAAAATTTCGCGCTATATAATCCCGATTCCCCCATACTCTGCGACAGCATACATACCGATGATGAAATAGTATATGGAAATCAGCCAAGCTTTTTGGATGTACCCAACCCCCAGCTTGATTTGTTTTAAACCCGAACGGACAAACGATGAATCTGGTTTTCAAAAAATTTGACTTTTTTACTAATTTTGATAAAATTTAAAGTGGTGGATTTATGAAGAAGCTAAAGAGTTTTTTTGTTTTAAGCATCTTGATTTCTTTCCTATTTATTTGCTGCGAAACGAACGAAGGAAAAGCGGTCAACGGTAGTGGAACTTTATCAATAGGGCTTACATACTTCAAGGACCAGACCACATCCACGGCAGCAAGAATCCACCATTTTACCCAGGACCTTGATTTGGAAAACTACACGGAAATAATGGAGCTTCAGGAGGACAAGGACATTCCAAAAGGTGTCACCACAAGCGATCTTGCCTCGGACAACCCTGTTCTGGATGGATTTTCCCCAGTCGGAATCACCATGGCAACGGACCCGGACGGAACAAGAGCCGTAAATGTCTATTACAACCGCAACACCGTCACACTCACCTTCAATCTGCTGCACGGAGAAAACTCCCTTGGCGAAAAGCAGAGTTACGTGAAGGGACTTTACGGTGCCCCCCTTGATGTAAAAAAGGATGTCGATTTAGGCTACACATATTTTCTGGACCATGATTTTGGACCAAAGTTTTTCCCAGCATTCGACGCGACTTACGATTTAAACGTAGCAAACATTTCTAACTTCATTGAAGAACAGGATGTTGCCGGAGGAACTTTTACACGCACAGTCGAGGGAGTTGATTACACAGTCACGGTCAATGATTTTGTTCTGGCATCAAAAGAGCTTCCGCAGTATCTTATTGAACAGATGGGCATAGAAAATCCAAGCCACTTCCAGGGAAAACTCAGGGTCCCGGTTGATGGAGAAGAGCAGGATTTCCGTCCAGTTGAAAATTTGAGCTGGTTTGACTGCATTGTAATCTGCAACGAGATGAGCAAATCCGAAGGCCTTGTTCCGGTCTATTCTATTGATGGAGAAAACGATCCCCAAAAATGGGGACATGTTCCCGAAGATTACGACAGTCCTGATTTAGAAAAATGGAACAGGGTACAGATGAACATCAACGCGAATGGCTACAGAATGCCGACCGAAGCAGAATGGGAATTTGCCGCGCGGGGTGGAAATCTGAGCAGAATAAAAATGGGAACATCAAACCACGACTATATTTTTGCTGGAAGCAATGACAATGAAAAAGTTGCATGGCACGTGAAAAACAGTTCCGCCTGCACACATGAGATTGCCAAGCTTGAACCGAACGAGCTTGGATTTTACGACATGTCCGGCAATGTCGCCGAATGGTGCTGGGATTTTTTTGATGATTACCCGAAAAACGATGCGACAAATCCTCTCGGGGCTGAATCTGGAATCTACCGGGTCCAGCGGGGTGGATGCTATTACAACGAGGCCCAGGAACCTCCCGAGGCATCCAAAATTTCCGTGTACACAAGAACCAAAAACCTGCCCTACCGCCGCACCAGCGGATTTGGTCTAAGACTTGCCAGATCTGCCGCGCCAATCGGTCCAATCGAATAACTTACCTTGTTAACTTTATTAAAAAGGTATAAAATAAACATAACTCAATTGGAAATCAAGGGGAAAACATGAGGCATTTATTTGAACCAGGACAGCAGATAGAAACAAAAATTGTAGCAATCACCGACGACACAATTTTCTTGGACCTTGGACTTAAGAGCGAGGGCTTTCTTGATAAATCGGAACTTGCAGACGAGAATGGCAATGTCGAAGTAAAAGTTGGCGACAGCATAAAAGTCTATTTTCTTTCAAACAATTATGACGAACTGCATTTTACAACCAAGCTGAGCGGAAAGGATGCAGGCAAGGACATTCTGGAAAACGCCTACAAAAATGGAATCCCTGTGGAGGGACATGTCACACAGGAAATCAAGGGCGGCTTTGAGGTTATGATAGGTTCCTCACGTGCATTCTGTCCGTTCTCGCAGATGGGATACAGGCAGAAAAAAGAAAGCTCGGAATACGTTGGAAAGCATCTTACCTTTATGATTCAGGAATACAAAAACGACGGACGCAATATCGTTGTTTCAAACCGTGTGATTCTGGAGCGTGAGGCCGAGGAAAAAAAGAACAAGCTTGCACAGGAACTTACGGTCGGCTCTGTAGTCAAGGGTACGGTCATTTCTCTGGAAAACTTTGGAGCCTTCATCAATGTGAATGGATTCCAGGCACTGCTTCCAATTTCCGAAATCTCCCACACAAGGGTGGCAAATGTTGGCGATGTTCTTGAAGTCGGACAGGAGATTGAAGCAAAGATTATTGATGCGGACTGGAGCCGCGAACGTGTGTCCCTGAGCATGAAGCAGCTGGAAAAGGACCCATGGGATGCCATTGCAGAACGTGTCCCTGTCGGAACAAGAGTTGAGGGAAAGATTACCCGCATAGCAGCGTTTGGTCTTTTTGTAAATATCGCACCCGCAGTCGATGGTCTGGTCCATATATCCAAACTGAATGTCGAGCGAAACACAAACCTCAAAAAAGTGTTCAAAGAGGGCGACAAAATGGAAGTCGTGGTGGACAGCATCGACACTGAAGAAAAACGCATTTCCCTTAGCCCGGTTGTCTCAAACGAGGAACAGGACAACGCAAATGAATACATGACAAGCCACAAAGATGATAACGATGGAGAAACCTACAATCCGTTCGCTGCCTTGCTGAAAAAATAAGATTGATTTCCAAGTCGATTAAGGCAATGTCTTTTTTAAGGCATTGCTTTTTTTATGCGGAATATTGAATCAGCATATTTTAGCAATACTGTAAAGAACTTCGTAAATATGTTATACTTTATACCATGGCAAATCGTAACTTGCAAAAGGCAATAAGTAAACGTGACTTTCCCCCTGTAACAAATCGTTAAAAATTTTGTATACTATTATAAGGATCTGCTCTGTTTCGGGCAGATTCTTTTAGTGCACGCGAAACTTTGAAAAACTCTCGTGCAAGCAGGGGGATTTATATATGAAACTAAAGTGGTTCGGGCTTCCAGTGATTTTTTCCATGGCAATGTTTTCTGCCTGTAATTCTACGGATTCTTCATCGATGGCATCAAATTCAACAATTTCGCGCCGCTCGACCGGAAGCGGTGGACCGGAGGGTGCTACAGATTTTTACATTGCGTCCTTCACACCAAACGAAGAACTTCCGTCATCGACAAAATATCCTTCCATACAGATTCAGTTTTCGGAGCCGGTTGTCGCTCTTGAAAAACTTGGAGAGCCAATCACAAAAACAGACATTGTTTCAATCAGTCCAAAGCTGAACGGTGTTTTTAGGTGGTACGGCACAAGTCTTTTGAGTTTTGACTGCACGGACTCTCTAATTCCGCAAAAAGAATATCTAATCCAAATCAACCCGGATTTGAAATCAGCAAAGGGAACGGAGCTTTCCGGGAACAATGTTTTTAGCTTCCACACCGAAGAGCTGAAAATGCTTTCCGTACAGCCGGGGTACAGTGCTTCAAAAAATCAGAAAATCTATCTGAATCCAAACGACGTTGCGCCGGAATATGTAAAGGACATTGCGGTAAAATTCAGCAACAAGGTCAACCCGGAATTTATTGAGCAATATCTTTCGGTAAGGGATGAAAAATCAAAGTCATACAATTTTAAGACAAGCGCGGTCGATGAAAAAACTGTGCTGATTACTCTGGACGATTTGCTTCCGAAAAACCAGCAGATTGAAATCAGCTTGAAACCAGGAGCCATGCCCGACAAAGATTGCTGGCCAACATCGGATGAACAAAGAAAAACTTTCCACACGCTCAGACCATTTACGATGACGGACATCACAGGAACAAGCGGGCTTGCAATCAGCTTTAACCACAGAATCAAGGACGGAATTGCCGAATCCATTTTGAATGCGCTTTCCTTCAAACCAAAAATGGAAATCAGCAAGGAAAATATTTCTGTCAGCGGCAACGTTATCTACATTGAAAATCTTCCGGTGGAATACGGCGACAAATATTCTTTCTCTCTTGCGGCAAACACAGTTCAGGATGCGTTCGGGCAGATTTATGAAAAAGAGATTTCAAAATCTGTTTCCGTTCCCGATGCAGACTCTTATTTTACTTTCCGAGACTACGGATTACAAATTCTTGAAAGCCAGTTTGAACCGAAGCGGGTCATTGAATTTCAGAACATAAGTTCGGAATACACTTTGACGGCAATCAGCGGTGTGACGGATAAATATTCCGCGGGCAAAAAACAGACGTTTAAAATCAGCCCGGACAAGTCGCAGAAAAACAAACGCATTTTTAAAACGGTGGATCTCAAGGACTTCCTTGAAAAAGTCGGGGACTCTTACAGGGGCGCGGTTTTCTTTGAGCATCCGACCAATAGAACTTATTCCGAAAGCGGCTATATCCAGGTGACTGATTTGGGGCTTACCGTTACAAGTTCATGGAACAAAACCGATGTCCTTGTTGCAAGCTACGAAACAGGTGCGCCTGTAAAAAATGCAGTGGTTTCAATTTTTGAACTCCCGACAAACGACAACAGCAGGGAACTGAAAATGCTTCAGGGAGCCGGGACAAAACTTGTCGAATCAAAAACAGACTCCAACGGTCTTGCAGAACTTTATTTTGATACAAACAAAGCATACAGCACGTACAGATATATAGAAGTAAAAACCGACAGCGACAGGGTTGTTTATTCTCTGGGTGGCAGTTATGTGGACAAATACAAAGCCGCCGATTTGGTTGACGGAAAGATTTTGGCAAACGACGGTGGAAAAGAAATTGAACCGGAATCTATCAGTACTCCTGTTGCAAAGACAAAGATTTTCAGCGACCGTGGACTTTACAAACCGGGTGAGAAAGCAAGCTTCAAGATAATCGACAGGAATCTTTCGCTCGGACAGTACGAAACCTACAGGGGCGACTACGAAATCAATTTTGTTGATGGAAATTACTGGAGACGCGACCGCAAGACTTACGGCACTTTGACGGGAACGCTTTCCGAATTTGGAACGGCATCAGCAGAATGGGAACTTCCGGAAGATTTGGCTCCGGGTGCTTATTTCCTTGAATACAAACGCAAAGGTGCTGGACCCGGCAATGCAGTATACTCATCGATTTCAGTACAGTTTTTTGAGAGAGTCCGTTTCCAGGCATCCGCACAGATTGCTCCATTGACTTATTTTGCAGGCGACAGTCTTAGTGCAACAATTTCAGCCTCATATCTTGGTGGAGGCTCTCTTGCAGGTGGAAATGTCCGTGCTGATTGGACTCGCTACCCAACTTCATTCTATCTTCCTGATGAAAAATTCAAGGGCTACACTTTCGGTCCGATGCTCTACAATTATCTGTGGGATTTTTACAAAGAAGATACGGATGATTACGACAATTTCCACGAAATCTCAAACGAAAATATGAGCGCGGAGGGAACGGCACATGTTTCTGTTGCGACCGGTAAAAATCAAAAAGACGGCACGCCATACGTTTACAATCTGTCCGCGTCCGTAACAGATGCCGGAAACCAGATGATTGGAACGAACGCAAGTGCCACAGTCCATCCCGCAAGTTTCTACATCGGAATCTCAAACATCACGAATGTAAAGGGATTCCCGAAGAAAAACGAGAAGCTTAATTTTGATTTTGCACTTGTTACACCCGAAGGCGAAAGTCCGAAGGATTCACTGATTGGAAAAAGTAAAAAAATCAGCTGGGAACTTCTGCGTTCTTATTATGACAAGCTTGTTACTGTTGATGAATGGGGATTCGAGCACACATCATGGCAGAGAAAAGCGGATGTTGAGCAGAGCGGAACAGAATCAACTGGAAGCAAGTCCCTTACAATCAAAACAAAGGAAGGCGGACAGTATCTTCTCCGCATGAAAACCGAGGATTCCGCGGGCCGCGCTGTCATTACCGAAAAAACTTTCTATGTCACAGGAAGCGACAATTATTTCCCGAATCAGGACGGACTGGAAATCCAGTTGACGGCAGACAAGGAAAGATATGAAGTCGGCGACACAGCCCATATCTTGATGAACACAAATCTTGAAAAGGGAACGTATCTTGTTACAATTGAACGCGAGGGAATTATTGACGAACGGATTTTGACTTTGAACGAATCTTCATCCGTAATCGATTTGGACATAAAGGAAGATTTTGTTCCGGTTGTCTGGATTGGCATCTCCACCTTCTCGCCAAGAAAAGAAAACCCGCCGTCAAAGTTTGGTGATAAAGACATCGGGAAACCTAAGTACGTTTACGGTTCGACAAATCTGACCGTAAGCACAAAGACCCGCACTTTCGACATCGATGTGAAAATGGATAAACCGTCTTATCTTCCGGGAAGCAATTCAAAGATTGATTTGACTGCGACAAAAGACGGAAAGCCTCTTTCAAATGCCGAACTCACCCTTATGGTTGTGGACCGTGGCGTTCTTGATTTGCTCGGTTATAAAGCAGGTTCCCCGGTGGACTT
>DGGQ01000146.1:0-8312 GCA_002392275.1 Treponema sp. UBA3870 | reverse complement strand
ATGGCATGGGCAATTTCAATCCGCGCACAAGCCATTTTGATTCCCGCACTTCTCTCGCTACACCAGTCACTTATGGCGATTACGAGCTGAACGCAAAGGAACTTGAATATCTGTACTCCGACATGAAAATGATGAAAACAACCGCATCTTCCAGAGCAAGTGAAGCCGCAATGTATGATAGCGTAAACGGAATAGCTCTTGCAGGAAAAGGATTTAGTGAGGACTTAGCCGAAATGGAGGAGGCTCCCGAATATGAGTCCGATGAAGAGGCTGCTGATGACGGCGGTTCATTCCAGATTAGAAAAGATTTCCGGGCCACAGCCGTTTTCCTCCCGAGCCTTGTAACTGATGCCGATGGAAAAGTTTCTGTTGATTTCAAGCTCCCGGATTCTTTGACCGAATATGTCGTTACCGTGGTCGGCGTAAAGGAAAATACTTTTGCATACAAGGAAGAAACTCTTACGGTCGCAAATCCAATTTCGGTGCGCGACGTTGAAACAAGAATCCTCCGTCCAGGTGACAATGGAGAAGCTGGTGTTGTGATTACGAACATCGGCGACAAAGATGAAACCGTCACTGTTGATTTTGCCGTCCTGAGCGGTCTTGAAAAAACAGATTACGAACGCCGTCCGGGTGACATAATCAGACAGAACGGTGAGGCTGTTGTTTCCGGTGAATCAAAAAAATCCATCGTGGTAAAATCTGGCGACACACAGACGCTCATGTTCTCGGTGGATGCAAAATCTGCCGGATGGATTACGCTTTCATTTACGGTAAGGTCGGCTCCGGTCAACGAGATAATCTACAAGGGTCTGGAGATTGAAAAACCGTACATCTACGAAACTGTCACAACGGTCGGACAGATTGACCATGATGAAAAATCAGCGGAAGAAAAAATAATCTTCCCGGCAACAACCGATGACGGACGCGGCACATTCTATGTCCAGCTTGATTCAAGCCGCCTTGGAACTCTGCGGACCGCCGTTGATTATGTGTTCCATTATCCTTATGGATGCCTTGAGCAAAGGTCCTCCGCAATAATGCCGCTTGTTGCGTTTGGCGATTATATTTCGGTGCTCGGTCTTTCAAGCAAAGTTGACGATGCAAAAACAGTTGCGTCCGAGGAGATTGCAAAATGGGGCGACCTTCAGAAAAAAGACGGAGGATTCCCCTACTGGCCGGATGGAAGTGAATCAAGCCTTGCTGTCTCACTGAGGATTGGCGAAATCATTGCGCTGGCTTCGGAACACAAGATTCCTGTAAGTTCCAAAATCAATAAGGCAAAACTGGTTTCATACATCAAGAACGAGCTTAAAAAGCTGGATGAAAAGGGATGGTATTATCCAAGGGCGTACAGCTATTATGTTCTTGCGCGGCTTGGTCAAAAAATCAGCGCGTCCGATTTGACAAAGATTATTGAATCAACCACAGGTGCAAGCGAATATGCTTTTGCTGGACTTGCGGCTTTTGAAAATGGAAATCAGGATGTAGCAAAACAGGCTGCGAAAAAAATCAAAAACCTGATGGCCCTCACGACGCGTGGAGTTTCGTTCCAGACAACTGCGCCATGGGAGTCATGGTATTTCTACAACAGCGATGCCGAACGTTATGCACTTGCGCTCCATCTCTTCACAAAACTCGATGCGGAGGATTTGTACAACGGACATTTGGTTTGGCAGATTCTGGAAATGGAAAAGTCCGGTCAGGGAAGATGGCAGTCCACCGCAACAACAAGCCGTGTGCTGATTGCACTTGATTCATACATCCGTGCGAATGATTTGACGGCGACAGACTTTTCTGCCGAGGCACTTTTGAATGGAAAATCAATTCTCGATGGAAAATTCAAGGGGCTTGGAGCGGAGCCTGTTGATTCAAAATATCGATTCGGAAACTTGAACGAAAAGTCAAAGGCGAAGGACGACAAATTCTCCGCCTCTCTTCCGAAACTTGATGTGCCTCTGGAAACAAGCGTTCCTCTGGAAATCAAAAAAGATGGTGACGGCATTTTGTTCTACACGGCCTCAATGACCTATGCAATCCCGGCGGCGGAGCAGAAGGCAAGGGACGAGGGACTTTGTGTTTATGTTGAAATAACGGATGCCCGCACAGGAGAAAAAGTTGAGGGCAACAAACTTGAGTCCGGCAAAATCTACAAAGAAAAAGTCTATGTCACGACGACAAAGAACAGAACCTTTGTAGCAGTCCGCGCTCCAGTTCCCGCAGGAGCAGAGATTTTGAACTCGGCATTCGAGACAACGGCTTCAGTAATTCCAGATGATGTCGGAATGTCAAAACGAAGCTACAATTACAACTGGAGGATTTCACACCAGGATATCTACGATGCGGAAATCCGCTGCTTCTGGAACTCCATGCCGATTGGAAACCACAGCTTCGAATTCATGTTCAGGGCACAACGCTCAGGCGAATACGAAAGTCCAGCGGTTCTTGCCGAATGTATGTACGAACCGGAAATCTTTGGTCGCAGCAACGGAAAACGGTGGACCATAAAATAATGCGCTGGAACTTTTTATGCCTGTTCAAAAGCACAAAGCTTGACTACAGGCTGAACACAAGCAAAGATGAAGCGGAAAAAATTTTGCTCTCAAAAATCGATTTGATGGACGGGAGCAAGATTTTGCCGCACTATGTCTTTGGCTACAGGGACAGACTTTTTTCCGGGTTTTTGGACGACGGAAATTTCAGCCTAAAAAGCAATGCTTTCCGCTATAAAAACTCTGTCCGACCAAAAATCAAGGGGAGCATTGTTGCCGAGTCCGAATCAACAAGCACAATCCATACACGCATTTCCATGCATATTTTCGTAAAAATATTTGTGCTGGCTTGGTTTGGGTTTGGACTTTTTATGACGCTTTCATTCATATTCAAAAATCTTCTTTCCGGTCTGCGCATGTTTTTGATTCTGTTTATTGCTTTTGGAATAGTCACCGGAATCTACTCGTTTGAGGAAAACAAAATCATCAAGGAGTTTGAAAAAATTTTTGCACTGCAGATTGTAAAATCAGACACAAAAATCTAAAAAAATCAATGCTTCTTTGTAAAATCATTTTGGTGTCTTTTTCTCTGAAAAAAAGGTATACTGGTAAAAAATTAGAGGTGGCACGATATGGCTTTATTCAGTCCCGACAGCAAACTTTACAAGGGGATTTCTTTTGTTGGCAACATGTTGCTATTGAATCTTTTTTGGGTTTTGTTCAGTCTGCCGATTATCACGGTTGGTGCTTCCACTCTGGCGCTTTATTCCACGTTCTTTAAAATAATGGAAGGAACCGAGGGCTATTTGTTCAGGGATTTCTGGAAAGGCTTCAAATCCAACTGGAAGCAGGGAACCATTCTCTGGCTGATTACGCTTGCTGCGGGCTACGGATTTTATCTTGATTTCCAGATTCTTAAAACCGACCCAGGCATCCCGGTGATTGTCGCAAGCATCGTCGCATTCGTGTTCATCTGTTTTTCGCTTCTCTACGCCTATCCGCTGAGTGCGCGCTACGAAAACAAATTCTACATGCACATAAAAAATTCTTTCCTGTTAAGCACTAGGTACATGGGAAAAACCTTCTTTCTGATTCTGATTCTTGTTTTTGAAATCGGGGTGTTTATATGGAACCAGCACACGTTGATTTTTTTGGTGGTCATTGGTCCAGCCGTTCTTGTCTATACCATTGCCGGCACTGCAAAAAAAGTTTTTCTTACAAACGACGAGAAAGTTAAAAACGATGCCGCCATGGAAAAAGCAAAGGAAGAAGGTCGTGAATACATGGAAAATCTTTCACGGAAGATTCTGGAGCAAAAAGCCAAAGAAAATGCAGAAAACAGCGAAAATTTGGGCGAAAATCTGGAAATAGGGGACAAATCAGACGATGCAGAAGGCAAAACAGAGTCATAATCGACCATTTTTTCGCAATTTTTGGAACCACTGATTAACAAAGGGACATTATTCAAGGTTCCACTTTAGCAAAATAATAAAAAATTCCTCAAAATCTTGCCACAGTGTAACATTTTTTAAATTTGACCGATGACTTTTTTTCATTACTAGGTTATAGTATATAAGGAAACATAGGTTTAATTTGTGTTTCCTTAGCAAATTCTTAAAAACTTTTGTTTTTAAGCACTACCCTTGGAGGAAAATATGGAAAAGGATGAAATCAAGGCGAAGCTCAAGGAGTTCTTCATTTCTAACCTTGGTGTTGATGGAAGTGTACTGAACTATGACTCACCTCTCTTTGGTGATGAAATTGGTCTGGATTCTGTTGACTCTTTGGAAATCATCTCTTTTGTTGATGACGAGTTTTCTGTATCAATGACAGGACAGGGAAAGGAACATTTCCAGAGCATCGACACAATCACTGATTTTATCGTCGCAAACTCATAAGGAAACTTTGGGCGCGAAAAATTCAACGAAAAGCTAAAGACTCACTTTTGGAAATCCAGGAGTGGGTTTTTAGACTTTCCAACAAGCATTTTTATCCGGCTGTTTTGGCTTTCCGTCCATAAGCGGTCGAAAGTTTTGTTTTAAACGGAAAAATAAAGTAAGGGAAAATAAAATGACATCTGATAATAAACGCTGCGTGGTGACAGGTCTTGGTGTTATCTGCGCTATTGGAAATAATGTTGAGGAAACATGGAAAAATGCACTTGCCTCTGTTTCTGGAATCCACAAGACAACTTCAGTCGATACTACAAACTGCTATGCTGATTTGGCTGCGGAAGTAAAATGCGACACACTTGACCAGATTGATGCGCCGGAAGAAAAAGACCGTGCGTCAAAACTCTGTATCAAGGCTGCAACCGAAGCTCTCAAAGATGCAGGGCTTGGTGATTTTGGCGGAAGCCAGCGTGTCAGCGTAATCACAGGTTCATGCTGTGGTGGTGTTTTGAGCGTAGAGCATTATTACAAGACTGGAAGAAACGTGAACGACATTCCAAAAATGCCGATTGCTGCTGTTGCATCCCAGGTTGCCGAATCTTGCAATGCGGGTGGTATCGTAACGAACGTTGCAAACGCTTGTGCAGCCGGTACAATCTCCGTTGCATACGCCTGTGACCTTATCCGCGCCGGAAAAGCCGATGTGGTCATTGCCGGTGGTGCTGATTCATTCGCATCAGTTCCGTACTCTGGATTCCTTTCACTCCATGCCCTTGATGAAAACGGATGTTCTCCGTTCAACCGCTGCAAGGGAATCACTCTTGGAGAAGGTGCCGGTATTGTTATCGTTGAGTCTTATGAACATGCAAAGAAGCGCAACGCAAAGGTTTACTGCGAAGTCCTTGGAGCAAGCGTAACAAGCGATGCCCACCACATCACAGCTCCACGTGAGGACGGACTCTGCCAGATTGAGGCAATCAACCGCGCAATCAAGAATTCTGGAATCAAAAAGTCCGACATCGGTTATGTCAACGGCCACGGAACTGGAACCGCCAAAAACGACAATGCGGAATTCCTTTCACTCCACACCGTATTTGATGAAGAAAATCCACATATCAGCGCAAGCTCCACAAAGGTTCTTACAGGCCACTGTCTTGGTGCTGCCGGAGCAATCGAAGCCGTATTCAGCATAAAGGCTCTCACGACAGACACGGTTCTCCCGACACTTGGCTACACTGCTGAGGATTCTGAAAAGCTCAAGGAAAAAGCCGGAAACCTTGATTTCGTACAGAACAAACCGGAGCACAAAGAGCTTAACAGCGTAATGAGCAACAATTTTGCTTTCGGTGGAACAAACGCAAGTATAATCTACTCAAAGCAGGCCGGAGACGTTTCTTCACAGTCAGCGAAGGACAAAAAGATTGCAATCACAGGTCTTGGAATTGTCAGCCCGCTTGGAAACAGCAAGGACGCATATCTTGCTTCCGTTAAAAATGGATTCAAGCCGGAAAGTGATTCAATCCACTCAACAATCACCGACACGGACTACAGCGAACTTGGTTTGAAGATGGCATTCTACCGCAAGCTGGACAATCTTGGTCAGCTCCAGTCTGTTTCTGGAATGAGGGCACTGCAGGACGGAAAATTCACAGTTACCGAAGACAATGCAAAATCTATCGGCATAATAGTAGGAACCAGCGAAGGTGGACTTGGTTCAACATACGACTTTGCAGAACTGATTTCTGAGAATGGCAATGCAAAGGGCAGTGCGTTCAAATTCCCGCACACGGTTTACAATGCAGCTGGCGGCTACCTTTCAATCTGCTCTGGAATCAAGGGCTACGGTGTCACTGTAACGACAGGTCCAATCTCAGGTCTCCAGTCAATCGGCTATGCGGTCAACGTGATGAAAGACGGACAGGAAACTGCAATGCTCGCAACCGGCTGTGACGAAAACATCCCGATAATCACCGAGTTTGCCGAAAAACTTGGACTCAGAAACGGGAAATTCACAATCAGCGACGCAAGTACTTCAATCCTTTTGGAAACTGAGGATACTGCAAAAGCCCGCGGTGCAAAAATCTACGGATATGTTCTTGGATGCGGAAACGGACGCAAGAATGTGAAGTTCGGAAAACTCGCAGGTTCTGACGAGGCTCTGGACATAGCAATCAACGATGCTCTCAAAGATGCAGGTCTTTCAATCAACGACATCGACGCTGTGTTTGGATTTGCAGACGGAAACGATACTGTTGATTCAATCGAAAAGAATTCTTACATCCGTGTGTTTGGCGACAAACTTGCTTCAATTCCGGTCGTGCAGATTAAGGAGCGCACTGGTGAAGGTCGTGCAGGAACGGCAACTCTCCAGGCTGCACATGCGGCACTTCTTTTGAGCGGTGAACTTGAAAACGACGACGCAACTTTCATTGCAAAAGGCGGAAGCGTTTCAAAGAACAAAGTGAACGGAAAAGACCTGAAGAAAGTTCTCGTAACATCATTTGCAAGTGGCGGTTCATATTCAGCAGTCGTAATCGGGAGGGAGTAATACATGAAAGTAGCAATCGTTACAGGCTCATCAAAAGGAATTGGAAAGGCTTGTGCAATCAGACTGGCGAAGGACGGCTACACAACTGTCGTCAACTATTCACGCTCGGATGAAGAGGCAAACAAGGTTCTGGAGCAGATAAAAGCGGAAGGCGGAGACGGAATGGTTTACAAGGCCGATGTTTCCGACCCGGTGCAGGTAAAGAACATGGTCCGCGACGTTTACAAGGCATACGGAAGAATCGACGTGCTTGTGAACAATGCTGGAATTGTCCGTGACGAATATCTTTTGATGCTCAAACAGGAGACTTTGGACAAATGCTTCGACCTGAACGTAAAGGGCTACATCTATTGCGCACAGCAGGTCGTTCTCAAGATGTTCAAGCAGAAATCAGGTGTAATCATCAACATGTCTTCGGTAAGTTCTAAGTTTGCGCTTCCAGGACAGAGCGTTTACAGTGCGACAAAGGGTGCCGTCAACTCACTGACACAGACTCTCGCAAAAGAGCTGTCCGGTTATGGAATCAGGGTTAACGCCGTTGCACCTGGATTTATCGCCACTGAAATGATAGACGCAATTCCCGAGGAAAAACGTGAGGAATATCTCAAGGCCATCCCGCTCAAGAGGCTTGGAACCGCCGAAGATGTTGCGAACGTTGTCTCAGCACTTGCAAGTGATTCATTCTCTTATGTTACCGGCCAGACAATCGTTCTTGATGGAGGACTTTCATTATGAGCGAGACAATGAACATCTACCAGATTAGCGAGAAAATTGCACAGAGGCCACCGTTCCAGATGATTGAACGTGTAACAGAGCTTGTGCCGAACGAAAGCGCGACTGGAATCAAAAATGTCTCCGTAAACGAACCATATTTCATGGGACACTTTCCGGGAACACCGATAATGCCTGGCGTTTTGATTGTTGAAAGCTGCGCACAGCTCTGCTCACTTGTCATTGAAAAAAGTCCGGAAGATTTGAACGACAAACTCTACGTTCTTCTCAAAATCGACGGATTCAAGTTCATAAAACCGGTTATTCCTGGCGACAGACTTGAAATCACCGTAAACAAGACAAAGGGCGGCGGAGTTCTGGTTGGATTCGACTGCGTTGTAAAAGTTGATGGAGCCGTTTTTGCAAAGGGTGCTCTCACTTTCACGACAATCCCCAAGGAAGCGGTCGGACACTAAGGGAAGAGAATCTGGAAGATTGTAGATATGAAAAAGATTCTGGTAATAAACGGCAGCCCCAAAAAAGAACAGAGTACGACAATGGCGGTGACGAACGCTTTTGTAAAAGGACTCTTGAGTTCCGGTAAATACGAACGCGAGACTCTGACCATCTCAAGCATGAACATAAAGCCTTGTCTTGGTTGCCTTGGCT
>DGGQ01000215.1 GCA_002392275.1 Treponema sp. UBA3870 | reverse complement strand
CGACCAAAGAATTCCTGGAAACTCAGACGACAGGATTTTGCTTTTCCACCAAGCGCAGTGATTTTTGCAAGAGACGACAGAACCGCAACCTGCGAACCATGCCAGGGGCTCCACTGTGAAACTCGCGGATCGAATCCAAAAGTCATAAGGCTTACAGTTGATGTTTCCCTTGGCGAGAGAACAGGAATCTTTGCGGCCATTCCTGCTTCGGGGCATGACTGATATTTTCCACCATAAGGCATGAGTACGGAGCTTGCACCGATTGAGCCGTCGAATCTTTCACCAAGACCGCGCTGTGAGCAGCAAGCCAAATCAGAAATGTTTTCAATCCAGGCCTTGTGTACTGCACTTGAGTCTGAATCAGCATTTAATATAGAAGAAACTGATTCAAGCGGATTTACGAGCGGAGATTTTTCCGGTTCCGCAGGAGATTCAATTTCTGCAACTGCTTCATGCGGTGCGCCGGCTGTGTCGATGAAAGAGCGGTCCAAATCAACAATAACATTTCCGCGCCACTTCATAACCATGCGGTTTGTGTCGGTCACTGTCGCAACAACAACTGCATTGAGGTTTTCAGCATTTGCCGCAGCTATGAATTTTTCGACATTCTCTTTTCTAACGACGACGGCCATTCTTTCCTGGGACTCGGAAATTGCAAGCTCGGTTCCATCAAGACCTTCGTATTTTTTTGGAACTGCATCAAGATTGATGTCCAATCCGGGAGCGAGTTCTCCAACGGCAACGGACACACCACCTGCACCAAAGTCATTGCAACGGCGGATCATCAGACAGACATCCTTGTTGCGGAAGAGCCTCTGGATTTTTCTTTCCTCAACAGCATTTCCTTTTTGAACTTCGGCAGCTGCTGTAGTAACAGATTTTTCCGTGTGGACTTTTGATGAACCCGTGGCTCCACCAATTCCATCGCGACCAGTTCCGCCGCCAAGCAAAATAATTATGTCACCGGCCTCTGGTGTTTCGCGAAGGACCAAATCAACAGGGGCAGCTGCAATCACTGCACCAAGTTCCATGCGTTTTGCGACATAGCCCGGATGGTAGATTTCCTGAACCTGTCCAGTCGTAAGTCCAATCTGGTTTCCGTAAGACGAAAATCCCTGTGCAGCTTCGCGGGTGAGTTTCATCTGCGGAAGTTTTCCCGGCAAAGTTTGGTTCAGTGGAACGGTCGGATCGGCAGCCCCTGTTACACGCAATGCCTGGTAAACCCATGAGCGTGCGGAAAGCGGATCACGGATTGCACCACCGATACAAGTTGCGGCTCCACCAAACGGTTCTATTTCCGTCGGGTGATTGTGAGTTTCGTTCTTGAATTCCAAAAGCCAACGTTCGGTTGCGTCCGGTGAATCAGAAGAAATTTTGTTCCCGTTTGAATCGGTCGTGTAATGAACATCAATAAAAATTGAACATGCGTTGTTTTCTTCGCTGACTTCAAGATTTTCAAGAAGACCGTGCTTCCGTAAGTATTTTGCACCGATGCATGCCATGTCCATCAAAGTGACTTTTTTGTCCTTGCGGTCCGCATAAAGGTCGGTTCGCATCTCTGTGTAATTTTTGAAAGAAGAGCGGAACAAATCGGCATAGGGACCGTCATCAATTTTTATGTCTTTGAGGATTGTGTTGAAAGTCGTGTGGCGGCAGTGATCTGACCAATATGTATCAAGCACGCGGATTTCAGTAATCGTCGGATTGCGCTTTTTTGAAATGAAATAATCCTGAAGCCACTTGATGTCGGCATAGTCCATCGCAAGACCGAGCTTCTGTCTGTACAGTTCAAGGCTTGTTGAATCAAAATCAATAAAATTGTTTACAATCTCTATGTCGCCGGGAACCGTCGTTTCCATTTTGAGCGTGGTCGGTTTTTTATCATCAACAATAAGGCGGCTGTCAACCGGGTTAATCAGGTAGTGCTGGATTTTTTCAACATCGGATGCGGAAACATTTCCCTCCAGAATCACAATCTTTGCACAGCGGACGCGCGGCGGTTCAGTTCCGACTTTTGCAAAAGAACTCATGCCCTCGCGCAAAAGCGAAAGACACTGCTCCGCGGAATCTGCACGCTGGTCGTACTGTCCCGGAAGATATTCCCAGATAATCTGCGTTGCTCCATCGGGGATTTCAAGTGCCTCAAAAAATACATTGTCACTCTGTGGCTCGGAAAAAATTCTGGTAGTGGCCGCACGACCTACATCCTCAGAAACATTTTCCACGTCATACCGGTTCAGATAACGGACCCCGGTCACTCCGCCAATTCCCAAAAAACTGCTGATTTCAGCATAAATACGGTCAGCCTCAATTGTAAAGCCGGCCTTTCTTTCTACATAGATACGAAACATAGGGTTATTATAGAAGAAAAGCCAGGGTTTTTCAATTGAAAAAAGGGATGTCTAAAAAAACAATCCCTTGACAAAAATCTCTATGCCGATTCCAATCAAAATTATTCCGCCAAGTATTCCGGCCTTGTCCGCAAGTTTTGTTCCAATTTTTTTACCAATGATTATTCCAAAATAACAGAATAAAAAAGTCACCACGGCGATTATGACACACGCAACAAAAGCCATCACAAATCCATATTCATCGATTGTAAATCCGACCGAAAGCGCGTCTATTGATGTGGCGATTCCCTGAACAAAAAGAAGTTTAAAGCTCAGAGGATTGTTTTCTTCATCCTGTTTTTCTTTTTTGAAAATTGATTCAATCAACATTTTTCCGCCAATAAAAAGCAAAAGAAAAAGTGCAATCCACGGAATGAATTTCTGGACCTTTGAAAATGCGTTGACAATAGTGTGGACACAAAACCAACCGGCAAGCGGCATGATGAACTGAAAAAAAGCAAACACTCCGGCAATGAGACAATTTTTTCCGCTGGTCAAATTTGTTCTGGTCAATCCGTGGGTCACTGAAACAGAAAATGCATCCATCGCAAGTCCTGCGCCCAAAAGTATGCTGTTCAAAAAAAATGTGGCATCCCAATTTTGCATTTTACCAACCTCAATTTGATTTGAAGATTCTACTAAAAAACAAACGATTATCCAAAGCTAATTTTTATTCTCACAGAAACAATTCTCCGGGCAGCCTGGTCCTCGACCATAAAAATTATTTTGTCCTTTTTGTAGACTTCGCCAATCGACGGAAGATGTCCAAAATGCTCCAGAAGCCATCCGCCCAAAGTGTTGTAGTTTTCGCTATCCAGATTCAGATTCAAAACATCGTTCACATCATCCAGTTTCATGTCACCCGGAACCAAAAATTCATTTGTGTTGATTACGCTTATACGTTTTTCGGGAGCAACATCCGTTTCTCCATATTCGTCCGTTATGCGACCAAAAACAGCGCGAAGAATGTCGTCCATCGTAACAATTCCGGCCGTCTCGCCATATTCGTTTACGACGATTGAAAAATTTTCTTTTTCTTTTTTAAACATCCTGAGCAAATCAACTGCTGTCATGCTTTCGGGAACAAACAGGCAACGGCTCATGCAGATTCGGACAAAATCCTGACTCTTGCGAATTTCGGGAATTGCAAAAAGAACAGACTTGTAATGCAGCACACCAATAATTTTTTCACGCGGACCAGGCTCCCCCTCAATTACAGGCAATCTTGAATAACCGGATTCAGCAAAGGCTTTCAAAGTTTCCTCATACGAATATACCGAACCCACGTACCGTATAAACGAGCGATGTCTCATTATGTCTTTTGTCTGCAAATCGGAGAACTCAAAGATTCTGTCCAGCATGTCTTTTTCGTCAGTCTCAAGAGTTCCTTCGTGCTGACCGACCGCGACCAAAGTTTTCAGCTCTTCCTCAGTAATCAGCGGCTGCTTGGTTTTGAAAATCGTGCGCTCAATAAATTCAAGGAATCGTGAAAGTTGCTTAAAAATCCAGACTACCGGGAAAAATATTTTTTGGATAATTATTATTATCGTCGCACTTCCCTGCGCAACTTTTTTTGGTTTTGCAGCCGCAAATGTCTTTGGAATTATCTCGCTGAAAATAATAATCATTATACTTGTTAGTGCTGTCCCGTAAGTCACATATCGGCTTCCCAAAATCTTCAGGGAAAATGCGGTTGAAAGAGAAGAAAGAAGAGTTGTCACAAGATTTGTTCCAATAAGGACTGTCGAAATCAAAATGTCCAGATTGTTCCGCAGCTTGAAAATTTTTTTGGAACTCTTTTCGTTCGCCTTAAGCATCTGTCGTGCGGTGATTTTTGAAATCGAAGTGAACGCAGTCTCGGTTGCGGCAAAAAAGGCTCCACAAAAAATCAAGAGAACCTGGGCAATCAGAGTACAGATTATGAAAACTGTTTCGCTCATTCTTCCTCCCCAATCTTTTTTGACAGACGGATTTTTGCAACACGCTTGTCGTCCATTTTCAGAACAGAAAAACTATACCCCTCGGCAGAAATGCTGTCACCCTCTTCCGGAATACGCCCAAGTTTTTCAGATATATACCCCCCTATAGTTTCACAATATTCGGACTGTAGTTTTATTCCAAGCTGCTCGTTCAAATCAACAAGGCGGGACTGACCGTCAATTTTTCCTCCGCTCTCATTTTTTATAACAACTTCGACACGGCGGGCGTAGGGTTTGTATTCATCTGCAATTGGTCCGAAAATCTCGCGCGCAATATCTTCGGTTGTAAGGATTCCGTCGGTTCCAGAATATTCGTCAATCACAACGGCCATGCTCTGATGGTTTTCCTCCAGCATCTGCTGTATGCCTGACATTTTTTTTGTTCCCAAAATAAAAAGCGGTGGACGCATGATGTTCTGAACAGAAAAACCGGTGCTGTCGTTGTTATAAAAAAGCAGGTCCTTCATGTAAAGGATTCCGACAATATCATCAATGCTTTCACGGTAGACAGGAAATCTTGAAATCAAATTACGCTCCGAAAATTCAATGACCTCCTTGTAGCTCGCCCCAATGTGTATTGCGCGAATGTTTTTTCGCGGTGTCATAATGTCCTTCGCGGCAAGGTCTGAAAACTTGAATACACGCCGCATCATGTTTTTTTTGTTGCGGTCAATCACTCCCTGCTCGCCGCTGACTTCGATAAAAGTTTTAATCTCTTCCTCGGTAAAACTTATGTTCTTTTCTTTTGTGTTGATTTTAAATAGACGCAAAATCCCCTGTGAGATTTTTGTAAAAATAAAAACAAAAGGTGTCAAAATCTTTTCAACAACAAAAATAAATCCGCTGAAAAAAAACGCAATTGCCTCCGGGTGATGCGTTGCGATTGTCTTTGGAGTGATTTCACCAAAAATCAAAAGAAGCATTGTCGCCGAAAAAGTCGCAATCCCAATTCCAGCATTTCCGAACCACTGCAAAGCAAGGTAAGCAATTATTGACGAGATGATTACGTTGACAATATTGTTTCCCACGAGCAATGTGTTGATTAAACGTTCCTTGTCGCTCAAAAGATTCCAGACTCTTGTTGCCCGTTTGTTTTTTTTGTTTTTCAAAAAACGGACCCGCAGCTTGTTTATGGAAAGAAAAGCCGACTCCGTTGCCGAAAAAATCATTGAAAGAATTATACAGATTCCAGAGGTGGTCAGCAGAAGCCACATTGGCACCGACGATGCAAGGTCACTCCCCATTGATTACTGTCCAGTTTCTTGGGACTGCTGGTCTTTGGAATTTTCATAAACCAGTTTCATGTCTCTGATGTTTTGCAGAAGGTCTGTCACCTCGTTAACATGTGGGTCACTTGGATTTGAGTCATAAGCCTGTTCAAGCAGCTCGCACATTTTGTCAAAATTTGTGCTGCCAACAAGAGGATAAAGATAGGCCGCCGTAAAATATGCCTCGAACTTTTGGCTTCGGTCCAGATGTCCATGTTCCGCCACATCAACAAAAAACTGTGCCGCCTGGTCAACATTTTCAGAACTCAACATTTTGTCAGCCCGGTCGTATGCAATAATCAGTTCGTATTTTCCCAAAAGTCCTGTGTTGTTTTCGCTGTCCAAATCTGGAATCTCATAACATAGAGGCAGAAGCGGAGCCTTATAATTTTCATCAGTAAACTCATAAAGATTGTTGATTGCCTTTGCCCTGTCCGATCCATCAAATTTTTTTATTGCTGAAATATATTCATGCGCCATGGAAACTTTTTCATCATCAGCAAACAAATCCGCAATCAAAAGCGCGGGGTCCTTGTATTTATCTGCGTAGGGAAAAGATTTTAGCCAATACCCATCCTGATTCAGCCTGAGCATTGTAAGTTCTTCGGTAACGCTGTAGTCCATTATGATTTTTGAATTTTCGTCATAGACCTTTGTAAGCTCGTCCTGCGACAAATCTTTGAGTCCATCAGCGGAAAGATTTATAAAAAGAAGCTCAAATTTTTTTCCAGCGGCGGAAAGAAAATCCTTTGAATCAAGAACGGCTGTTTTAAATTCCTCCGATGACTCCGCTCCACCGGAAATCACCATGAAAATGTCCCTGTCTTTTTTTGTGGCAATCTTTTTTGCTTCGGAAAATGATGAGGTCCATTTCACATTCGAGCATGAAGCAAAAATCAAAATTACAAAACTAAAAAAAAGTGCTGGCCTTACTTTATTTCTCATCTGGCATTTCCTAAAGAGGCTTTTTTAGCAACTCCATAATCTGTCTGTTTTTTATGATTTCCAGAGCCTTCTGAACAACTGCGGCTGGCGGCTGCGGTTTTATTACAAATCCACTTGCACCAAACTGGAGTGCCTGGACGACAAACTGTTTTGAAGGAGCAACCGAATGAACCAAAATCGGAATTGAAAGTTTCTGCTGCTTGAAATACTGCAAAAGCTGGAATCCATTCACATCCGGCAGATACAGGTCAAGGATAATCAGACTGAACGACTTGTTGGCGAGTGCCTGCATCAAAGACTGACCGTTGCCAAAAATCTGGGTCTTTGATTTGATTGCCGTGAACGCCTGGGAAATGGACTGCTGGATTTTCACATTCGGATCAACAATCGCAATTTCAAGGGAACTTCCGTCAAAAGCCTCCTGTTCTTCCTGCTCCGGACAATCGGCTCCAAATCTAAGCTCAACGCTGCTGTCCTTTGCCTCGCTGTCCACATTGAGAATCTTTTCAGTGACAACCTCAGAAAAATCATCGGGGGTAATGCTGCTTGTATCAACAAACTGACCGAGAATGTCGTTGAGATTTTCAACCACCTCGATTCCGCTGTACATTGGATGCCCCGCAATCAGTTCCTTGATAAAATCATTTATCGCAAGAACCTTTATGTTCGACCGCTTGATTCGCTTCTCATCACAAAGAATATCAAAAAGCAGCTCCAGATTCGCGCCATCAACAAAAGTAAGCTCCAGATTTGACATCATGACTACAATCTTTGGCTCGTGCAGAGGATTTATGTCCAGAAGTTCCGAAAGTCTGTATCTCAGCAAAGAGATTTTGTCCCGGTTGAGTCCCTTGGAGATTTCAATGAAAATCATGTTGCCATTGATGTGGGTCTCCAGGGCACATTCAGTCTCGTCAATTGTGAGGGACGTGTGCAAAACCTTTCCGATTGCCTTAAAAAATGTGTCGAACTTGAGGGGCTTGGCAAAATATTTCATAACGCCAAAACGAATCAGATTTGCGACCTGTTCCTTTGGGATTTGCGGTCCGCTGATAATCATTGGGATTCGGGCTGTGTTCGGGTCATGGAGCTTGTTCTCAAGAAAATTCTGTATGTTTTCAAAATCACTTTCAATATCAACAAGTATCAGGTCTGGCAGCTGACTAATCATTTTTTGAAAAGCATCGCGGTCTCCCTTTGCCATTGTCACCTTAATCTGCTCGGCGACCAGTTTTTCTTTAAAAAAACCTTCGTACAATGGTGATGAGTCAATAAATAATACCTGTCTCTGTGTGGTCTTCTGCTCTTGATTCATACTTTCTATTTTACTCCATAAGGTGTATCATTTCAACAATCGTACTAAAATGGAAGAAAGTTGAATTTTATGGAGGAATTTAATGAAAAAAGCTGTTATTTTTATTGCGGATGGGTCTGAAGAGATAGAAACCCTTACACCTGTAGACTATCTTCGCCGCGCCGGGATTGATGTCACACTGGTGGCCGTAGGTGAAAGCCGCAGCGTTGTATGCTCGCGCAAAGTAGGTGTTGTCGCCGACATGACTCTGGCCGAATACCTAAAGTCCGGTGAAAATCCAGATGCAGTGGTGGTCCCCGGTGGAATGCCAGGCACAAAAAACATTGCCGAAAACTCTGCCGCGGTTGATTTTGTAAAAAAAATGGACGAAAACGGGAAATTGGTCTGCGCAATCTGTGCCGCACCGGCTCTGGTTCTCCCAAAAACATCCGCACTCGCCGGAAAAAAATGGACCTGCTATCCGAGCATGGAAGAAGCTGTGCCCGATTTTAGGGAAAACCATGTCAGCGGGAAAGCATTTGTCCATTCGGAAAATCTGATAACAGGAAGAGGTCCCGGAGCCGCCGAAGAATTTTCCATGGAGATAGTAAAAACCCTCGCAGGTCCAGACGTTGCCGCAAAAGTCAAGGCCGACAGCGTGCAGCGATAGTTTTTGCCCAGGCTCACAAGTCTACACAGATTTTTACATAACTCTGGACAAGAATTCCTGGACCTTCGCCCAGTAGACATCCGTATCCACTATGACCGACTGGCAGTGATCCGCTCCCGGCATTATGAACCAGTCCTTTTTGGATGCGGTGGCCACATAGATTTTTTTTGCCATAGCGGTTGGAACAATCTTGTCCTTTCCGCCATGCAAAATCAAAAGCGGGGTTCTTGATTTTTTGACGGCTCTGATGCTGGATGTCTTTTTAAATCCAAAGCCAAACCTTATCCTGCTGTAGAAATCCGAAAGATAGAGGAGCGGGAAGATTGGTTTGTGCATACAGTCTTTCAGAAGATAGCAAAACTCTTCCCAGATGGATGTATAGCCACAATCTGCTGTCGCGGCCTTCACATTTTCCGGCAGATTTTCACCAAGGGTCATCATAACCGTTGCCGCCCCAAGACTTTCGCCATGCAGAAAAATCTCCGCCTCGCTGTCAATCTCCAGAATCTTTTCAATCCAGCGGACCACATCTTTTTTTTCAAACGCACCCATGGACACAAATTTTCCTTCGCTCATACCGGACGCGCGGTTCTCGGGCAGAAGAACATTGAAATTGCTTTTGTGGTAGGTCATTCCGTAGACGCTTGTTTCACGGAGCCGCCCCCTGTAGCCATGGACAACAATAGCATACCTGTGGCTGCCGGTAGATTTAAACAAAAGACCATGCAGCTTCAAGCCATCAAAACTTTCAATCCACAAATCCTCGTGGGGAGTGTTTCCTAGCCAGCTGTCGGCAAATCTTTTTACCGCGTCAACCTTGTCAAAAACCTCTTTTTCCTCTTCGCTCGCATTTTCACGGTCGCCGTCACCTAGGTCCAATTTTTTCCACAGTGGACTGGACGGAACAAACGTAGAGTTGAGCATCCTGTTCGCGACAATCGAAAGGATAACAAAAATTATAAATATCAACGCGCACACACACGCGACAACAATCTGCACTGCACTCATTTTTCAATACTCTTTTTTGTCGTTTTTCTTGTAGATTTTATACTTTTTTCCGTTCCAACAGATTTTACTGGCTTCGCCTCAAGCGCCTCGATTGCCTCAATTTTTTTTGCGGGAGATTTTTCCTTTTTTGATTTTGTCTCATCGTCGGAAACTATCTTCACATCGTAGCGCGTAAACGGAATCACCACGCCATACTTATTGAAAACCTGGACAGCCGTAGTG
>DGGQ01000200.1 GCA_002392275.1 Treponema sp. UBA3870 | reverse complement strand
ATTTATGCTTTCTTTGGCTATTGGTTTTACAAAATCTCCTGCAATTTTCATCGCTCCGTCACGGATTTCAGAATCAAGCGATGCGAAAGCTTTGATTATTTTGCCTGCATTCTTCAGTTTGTCCTTGTTCAAATCGGTGTTTGTGATTGCATTCGTGGATTCCAGAAGACCAAAAAGCGTCTCCACAAACTGCTCACGCTGATTCGGTAAAAGTTCCTCAAACCATTTGTTGAACGAATTGAAGAAAATCTCGCTTCCAGAATCAAACGCAGCCTTTGTTTCAAATTCGGTTCCCTTTACGAACCAGCTGAACGGATTGTGCTGCATCACGAGTTTCTCACTGCTAAGTACGATTTTACACGAGTCATAATGATGGAACAACATTCCGATTATCGAAAACTGCGGATAAACAGAGTAAATGCGAGATTTAATAGAAAAGAATTCATCGCTGTCGAGAGAAGCCTGTGAAAAACCGGGGCCATCGAAATTGTAAACGCGGACAAGATTTTTTTTGAATTTTTCGTTGAGGTATGCGGAAGCAAAAATAGCCAGATTTCCGCCCTTAGAATGACCGCCAACAAAAAGCTCGGCCTTTTTAAATTCAGAAATGACATTTTCCAGATATGCACAGGCGTCCTTTTGTGCCGGAACCTGCTCCAGAAAAGCAAGGTTGAAATCTTCCTTCCAGCCGACAAGAGTATCATCAGTGCCCCGGAAAGCTACAAAAACCTGCTGCTTGTCTAAAAATGAGCCTTCATTTAAAACAAAAGTCACCGCCGAAAACTGCTCTTCCTTTTGCGAATCATAACGGCTGACAAAGCCCATAACCTCGACATTCCCGAACCGCTCGCTCTCACCGGCCTTTTTCAAAAGCTCGTTGGATTTGGGGTCAATCAACATTCCGAGATTACTGCGCTTTTCAAAATCACTTGAACCGAAAAAAATCTTTGCCAATTCTGACAGTTTAATAGAAGAATTAAAGCCATCTGGTGCTAAGCCGGTGAAATTTATGTATGAAAGCTGGGCAAAAATCAGCGCGTCAACGTCATTCAGCGGAGAAAGCTCAAAATTCAAGTCACCACGCCAGTCAATATAATCGCAAATATCAGAATTCAATTTTTTCACAAACATAGATTTATATTTTAATTCATTTTTCTGATTCACTCAAATTAATTTTTATGCTATTCTTTGCGCACACGTACATTTCAGGAGAAACAAAATGAAAAAAATTCTTGCGACAATTGTAGCTTCTGCAATTTTGGGATTCGGGGCAAACGCACAGGTCCTCGATAAAGAACAGATGAAAAACACAGCCTGGGTTGGAGTTGGTGCTCCTCTCGGTGGCGACGCAATGGCTTACGGCTTCACAGACACATTCCAGACACGTTTTGACCGCGGCAAGTTCACTGTTGAAGCAATGCTCAACTGGAGTTTCCTTGCAAATTACGACAACGAATACAACGTTGATAACTTCCAGTTCGGCACTTCAAACAGAAATCCTCTTTCACTCAAATACGGCAACTGGGGTGACAACACAGTAAAGGCTGAGGCAAGAGCTGCAAATCTAGGAATTTTTGGAGACTATAACAATCATGCAAACGTCTCAAACACATTGCAGGATTCTTACTACGTAAACTTTCTTTATCACATCAACAAGAACGTTGACTTCGGTGTGGGCACCAAGCTCAACTGGCAGGTAGGTCCGGCTCCAAAATACGGCAGCTGGCTCTGGGAACACGACGCTCACGTTCGACAGGGCGGATTCTCAACTTCTTACGATGACCGATCAGGATCTTTCGCACAGACTTCTTCAGAGGATGCAGGAACTTACCGCTACTACGTTCATGCAGCAGGCAACAGACCAGGAACAGCTGATGTAGTCGGCTTCGTTCCATTCGCAAACAAATATGCAAAACGCGCGCTCGGAGTCCGCTTCCTTGCAGACAACGACCAGCTTGAAATCGGTGCGGCCCTTCCAAACGGCTTCAACACAGACGATCCTGTTTTGAACACAGGAATTAAATTCGTTCCGGCAAAATGGCTTCTTCTTCCAGCGGCTTTCGAAGGTCTTCTTGACGACGGCACAAACTTCTACACTGGAGCCACAATCGGATTTGAAAAGCTCACACTCGACCTCTACTTTGCAGCCGACTCACTTTTCACAAGTCCGGACAATGATCAGGCTTACGGAACAGGTGCCGCCCTCACATTCAAGATTCCAAATTCAAGCATCACGCTTCGTCCAGAATTCGGAGCAAACTTCTTCGAGGACGACAATTACACAGCAGCCCTGTATTCAGGAATCATGTTCTCAATGGATTTGAACAAACAGCTTGGATTCAACATCTGGAGCTCAATCGCATTCGGCTCAAAAGACAAGCGCTGGGATGATTACGCAGAAACCGATGACTGGGACGGCGGACACGTATTCGACATTCGCCCGGAACTCACATTCGCATACACAAAGAACACAAGCTTTGCCGCTTACTTTGACTTTGAGCAGAGAACGGCTTTCGACGGTAAAAGCCGCAAGTGCTGGGCAACAGGCTTGTTCTGGACTTACATTTTCTAATTTAAAATAAGTTTTTAAGGGGTACAAAATGGGCGGTATTTTCGGAGTTGTATCAAAAGACGATTGTTCATTGGATTTGTTTTTTGGTGTTGACTATCACTCGCACCTGGGCACTCGCAGGGGCGGTCTTGCCGTTTGGCGTAATGATGAGAAATTTCAGCGTGCGATTCACAACATTCAAAATTCTCCATTCCGAACAAAATTCGAAACTGACATCGAGGAAATGAAAGGTCGTCTTGGAATCGGATGTATCTCCGACTACGAACCCCAGCCACTTTTGGCACGCTCACACCTCGGCCGCTTTGCCGTTACAACCGTCGGCGTAGTCACAAACAAAGAAGAGATTGTAAAAGAACTTCTTGAAAATGGCGGTGCATTTCTGGAGATGAGCGGCGGTGAAATCAACCAGACCGAGCTTATCCTTGCAATGATTAACACTCAAAAAACGATTCTTGAAGGAATTCAGTACGTTCAGTCAAAAATTCAAGGTTCAATCACAATGCTCGTCGCCACGCCCGAAGGAATTTTCGGTGCACGCGACAAAATGGGCCGTACCCCGCTTCAAATCGGTATCAAAAAAGACGCGCAGGGCTCGATTCTTGCTCACTGTCTTTCTTTCGAAAGTTTTGCATACATCAACCTCGGATACAAAGATTTGCATGAGCTTGGTCCTGCAGAAATCGTTTATGTCACAGCCGACCGTTACGAAGTTTTACAGCAGCCACAAAAAGAAATGAAAATCTGCACCTTCCTGTGGATTTACTACGGCTACCCCACTTCCTGCTACGAGGGTGTGAACGTGGAGACCATGCGCTACAACTGCGGAAAATATCTTGCAAAGAGGGACAAGGACAATATTCATCCGGACTGTGTCGCAGGTGTACCAGACTCGGGAACCGCACATGCCGTTGGATATGCAAACGAGGCCGGCATCCCATTCACAAGACCCTTCATCAAGTACACACCAACATGGCCGCGCTCATTCATGCCGACAAGCCAGGAGCAGAGAAACCTGATTGCCCACATGAAGCTGATTCCCGTAAAGCAGCTGATTGAGAACAAAAGGATTCTTCTTATCGATGACTCCATAGTGCGCGGGACCCAGCTCAGGGAGACAACCGAATTCCTATACAAATCTGGAGCAAAGGAAGTCCATGTGCGCCCCGCATGTCCACCAATCATGTTTGGATGCAAGTATCTGAATTTCAGCCGCTCCAAGTCCGAGATGGATCTGATTGCCCGACGCGTGGTAAAACAGTTCGAGGGGGAGAACGTGAGTCCAGAGACCCTTGCAAAATACTGCGACCCCAACACAGAGGAGTACGAGAGAATGCAGGATGAAATCAAAAGGCAGCTGCACTTCACCACCCTGCGCTACCACCGCCTTGACGACATGCTGGATTCCACGGGCCTTGACCACTGCAAGCTCTGCACATACTGCTGGAACGGAAAGGAGTAATTTGGACCTCAAAAAAAGGGACCAAAAATCCAAATTTTACAAATTTCCGAAAGCGTGATACAATGGGAACATGGTATTTTTGCGGCGAACCAATGTTCGCGGACAGCCCCAGCGAAGGATGACTTTATGACTCACTATGTTATATATTTTGATATATGTGCTTTTTTTCTTTCTATAATATTGCTTATAATGTTCTTTGGAAAGAAAGACAGGCACAGGGTACACAACAGGATTTTTGAGATTCTTTTGATTGACGAGCTTGTAATGTCCACGGCGGACGTTATGAGCGCGGCAATGATTGTGTCCCCGAACGCACTGGACCCAACAATACGTGCGGTGACAAGCCTGTTCACCTATCTCTACCTCATCCCGCACTCAATGATTCCGGTCATATTCTCCTCGTACATAATGATAATGATTGGATACTCAAAGAAGGTCTCCAAGAAATTCATGGTCGCATTCGTCATTCCGTACCTGATAGTTCTTGGTTTCCTGCTCACAAATCCATTCACCGGGGCAATATTCACATCCACCGAGACCAATCCGTATATCCGCGGACCATTTATGCCCCTGCTCTATCTGGGGGCATCATTCTATGTGGTTGTCACCGTAACATTCTTGATTCGCTACAGAAATTCGCTTCCATCGAGCAAGCTGATTCCTTTGTTCTGCTTCATAGTGATATCAATAATCGCTACGCTGCTCCAGTTCATCTTCCCGAAATACTTAATCGAGTGCTTCTTCCAGGTACTGATGACCGTCTACCTGCTGATTACGATAGAAAATCCGTCCGAGCTATACAATGCGGACAGCAACGTCTACAACCGCCGGACCTTCATAATGGACAACATCAACCTGCTCAGGAACAATGTAAAGTACAGGCTCATAGTCATCAAGATTCTGAACACCGAATACTACATGACGACGCTCGGCGTAACTGCCATGAACGAAATCCTGAGGGATCTGGCCCAGTGGCTGCGAAGAATCACCTCGGACGACTCTGTGTACGACTGCAACAACGGTGTATTCACCCTGCTCCTCAACGAAAAACAGTCCAAACGCACCGACCAGATTATTCAATACCTTGAAAACCGCTTCTCCACCGACATGATGTACAAGAGCCGAATCCTCACGCTCAAGACGCAGATTTGCCAGGTGGATGTGCCGGACGATGCAAGGTCCATAGACGCAATTGTGACGGTCATAGACTCGCCGGGGACAAAGGAAGAGTCAAGGGTCATAATGCTGAAAAAGGACCAGCTAAACTACATACAGAGGCGGCGCGCAATCGAAAAAGCAATAGACCATGCGCTTGAGACCGACGCATTCAAGGTGCATTTCCAGCCAATCTGGGATGCAAAGCACAACAAAATCCATTCCGCGGAGGCACTGATCCGACTTTACGATGACGAGCTTGGATACATCTCCCCGGAGGAATTCATACCAATCGCGGAGCAGAACGGTAGAATCATTACCATAGGACAGTTCGTCTTTGAGGAGGTCTGCCGCATGTTCACGATGCACCAGCTGGAGACAATCGGTCTGAACCTGCTGGAAATCAACCTGTCAACGGTCCAGTGCATGCACAGAACTCTCCCGCAGATTTTTAAAAACACGCTCGGACACTACAGCCTGCCTCCAATCGCAATCAACCTGGAGATTACGGAAAGCGCGGCAATCAACAGCCAGGAGGATTTCCTAAAGACAATCAACGAGCTGCACGACATGGGATTCTCGTTCTCCCTTGACGACTATGGAACCGGCTACTCCAACGCCACATACATTTTGAGCATGGACTTTGACATAATCAAAATAGACAAGGCAATTCTGTGGCAGTCCGAAAAAAGCGAAAGCGCGAAGGTTGTTCTCAGGAACACGGTCCGCATGATTAAGGAGCTTGGCAAAAAGATTCTGGTCGAGGGTGTAGAAACCAAGGAGCAGATGGAGGCCATGGTCGAACTGGGTGTTGACTACTGCCAGGGATTCTATTTTTCAAAACCGGTTCCGCAGCAGGAGTTCATCGCTTTCTGTAGAGAGTTCAACAGATCACACTGATTTATGATTCTCTCAGCGACATTCTCCAGACCGACATCAAAATGTGAGGAAACACTCGGCAGGGCGTACACAAAAATCCGAGTCCTGAAAACAGCCGGGGCCTCTCTCATGCAAAAAAATGAATACGAGGCTGAGTTCTTCACAAAAACACAGGTCTTCCATAAAAAATTCTCCGAAGCCGATTTACTAGATTTTCTCTCCAAATATGCCGGAACCATTTTCAAGTCCGTTGTCCAGGTGACAGAGGATGAGGAAATCATAATAATGTCGAACAGGCACGGGGAGATTAAGGAAGTGCGCCATCCAAGAAAAAATCAGGGGCAAATCAGTCTGGGCGGGAACAGAAAAAAGAATTACATCCTCGCTGAAGGTGTCCCGGTCCCATTTTTGGTGAAGCTCGGGGTGATGACGGCGGAAGGAAAAGTCGTGGCGCAAAAATACGACAAGTTCCGGCAGATAAACCGCTTCCTTGAATTTGTAAGCGACATTGTTCCCGACGTGAAAAAACTTGTGGCGGCAGCAGAAAAATCCAGCCCCGAAAATCCATTTTCAAGGGAGCGTCCACTGCACATTGCGGACTTCGGCTGCGGAAAATCCTATCTAACATTCGCGGTCTACCATTATCTGACCGAAATTGAAAAACTGGATGTGGAAATCACCGGGCTTGATTTGAAGGCGGATGTCATAAAAAAATGTTCGCTCCTTGCCGATGAGCTTGGCTACAATGGCCTGCACTTCCATGTCGGGGATGTCGCAAAATTTTCGTACAGCACAAAACCGGATGTCGTCGTTACTCTCCATGCTTGCGACACCGCAACAGACTACGCCCTTGATTTTGCTGTAAAAAATGGGGCCTCCGCAATACTTTCGGTTCCATGCTGCCAGCACGAAATAAATCTACAGCTTGAAAAAAATCCTGCGCAGAGTTCTGAAAGTCCATTCGCATCGCTTTTCAGGTACGGCATAATACGCGAGAGACTTGCATCCCTTGCGACCGACGCAATCCGTGCGGAGTTTCTTGAGCAGAGGGGCTATTCTGTTCAGGTTCTTGAGTTCATCGACATGGAGCATACGCCGAAGAATCTTCTAATCCGCGCGGTGAAAAAATTTGTCACGAACGAAAAACAGATTTCGGAATCAAAAACAAGGATGAAATCCCTCCTGGAAGAGATGAACGTAAAGCAGACTCTCGCCACAAATCAACAAGAACACTAAATTATGCTTTGCGGGTCCAGACAGTTCACACAAAAGCGTTTTTAGGCTACAATCTTTTGTATGAAACATTTAAACAAATTTATAGTCCTTTTGGCCACAATCATTTTTATGGCCGTGACTGTGGTTTTCGCGGAAAAGACTTCCGTTGAAAATCTTTACCAATACACACTGGACAATGGTCTGACCGTTTTTGAGGTGGAAAACCATGCGGTCCCGTTGGTCTACATTGAAATTGCGGTACGCGCCGGAGCAAAAGACCAGACACCAGAAACGGCGGGTCTTTTCCATCTCTACGAGCACATGATGTTCAAGGGCAACGCACTCTACAAGGATGCCGCCGAAGTACAGCACGCGCTTTCGGAGCTTGGTGTCACAAACTGGAACGGAACAACAGGCATCGACTGTGTTAACTATTTTTTCACGATACCGTCCGACAGGATTGAAGATGGACTGGCATTCTGGAACGCCGCAATCCGAAGCCCCAACATGGACAGGAACGAGTTTGAGAACGAAAAAAAGGTCGTCCTTTCCGAAATCGAGGGCGACGTTTCCGATCCGTCCCACATCTACATGAACACGATGTACTCGCAGCTTTTCCCTGAGGCACCATACAGGCTTTCCCCGGGAGGCTCCACACCGGTGGTCAAAAACGCAACGCTGGACCAGCTTCTTGATATAAAGGATAAATTCTACATCCCCGCGAACTCCGCACTCTTTATTGGCGGCGACATCGACCCGGAGGAAACTTTCCATCTTGTTGAAAAAATCTGGGGCTCATGGTCGAACAATGGCATGGCCGCACCAAAACCACAGGCCGAGCTTAGCAAAAATCCTTTCCAAAAGACAACGGCAATAGTCATGCCCTACGACCAGATGTCACCACAGCTTGCGTCCGTTTCCGTCAGCTTCAGAGGTCCGGACACGGATTTTGATTTGGAGGACACCTACGAAGCCGACTATTTCTGCCAGCTCAACAGCGATCCACAGGGAAAACTTGTCCAAAGCCTCTACGCAAAAAAAGACCTTATGATTCCGGGAATTGAATACATCGGACAGTCATACGCCACTGTTAGACAGAGCGGACAAATCCAGTTCGCAGCGCAGATGCTGAATCCATCCGAAAATCTTCCGGGGCGGGCATTCGAGATGATGGACACAATCCAGAAAGAAATCATCCCGGCCATGGCGAACGACAAGAGCCTCTACACAAAGGAAAAGGTTCAGGAAATCGCCAGATATATGGAAGACATGGACTCGATTGTTGCGGACACGGCGACAGGTCTTTTGACGAATCTCCGTTTCTGGTGGATTGCGACATCGCCCGAATACTATTTCTCCTACAACGACAAAATTGCGAGCGTCACCCAGAGTGATATGCAGAAATTTTTTGACAAATACATCATCGGGAAGAACGCGCTGATTTCAATACTTGTGAACCCGGCAGTGTACGAAGCGCACAAGGACGAATACGAAAAAGCAGGATTCATTGTCGCCGACTCAGAGACAGCCGCATGGTGGAACGATTCAAAATTCGCTCCCGACCCAAAAAAAATTGTCAAGACAAATCCAAAGAACCAGAGGACCATTGACAGAAGCGACATCTACAGGCCTGAGCAGGCGGAAAAACGGGAGTCAAAAAAAGTCAGCTCAATCACCGACGGTCTGAAAATTGTCCAGCTGAAAAACGGAATCCCGGTCTACATCAAAAAGGATGCGTCAAAGAAAATCTCCACGGTGGACATCGCGACGAGGGGCGGACTGGAGCACCTAACGCCAGAGACCTCGGGACTTGAGGAGGCCCTCTTCAATATTATGAGTTCCAGTTCCGAACGCTACGACTTTGCGACAAGGCAGGTCCTTCAGTTCCAGACGCAGTGCTCCATATCATCAGTATGCCAGGAAGCCGGGTCCATGCTCTCGCTGAATGTTCTGGATTCCTACTTCGACACAATGCTTCCGGTGCTTGTCGATGGATTTTTGAATCCAAAATATGATGAGCAGGTCTACAGCAACATGATGAACACATACATGGATTCCGTCCAGACAACGCTCAACAACCCGTTACTGCTTCTAGCCCACACTATGACGGAGGAAATCTACAAGGGACACCCCTACGAGGCACAGACAGACGTTACACCTGAGTCAATCCAGAACATAACGGTCGCAAACATGGAGAACCTGCACCAGATTGTCCTGAACCCGGCGAACATTTTTGTTGTGGCGGTCGGAAACATTGACGAGGAAAAACTTGTGGACATGCTTAACAAGAATCTCGGAAAAATCAAAATCACGCAGCTTGTCAGGCTTCCCGAAAAAAAGATTCCCGAAGTAAATATCAAGGATGGGGATCCAGTAATTTTGACACATGAAAGCGCGACTGGAACCGGATATGTTGTCAGGACATTCAACGGCCCGTCATGTCTTTCGGATGAATTCATTCCGGCAAGCATAGCGGCGAACATCTATTCTTCAATCATGTTCAGCATTGTGCGTGAAAGCCACGGAGTCTGCTACACACCGTACTCGTTTGCAAGCAATTCAAGGGCTGCGTTCTGCGGCGAGGAGCTTATAAATCTTTCAAACTACGAGGACTTCACTTTCGCGATGGACAACGCACGGCAGCTCATGTCACTCGGGATGGTCGTGAACGGAAACAACCCGGGCGGAAGCTATTCGTTCGACACCATTGAAAAGGTTCTGGAAAGCTACAAAAACAAATTCATAAACTCAACCTACAGCACCAGGGCAACCACGGAAAGCGTAGCGGCCACCATTGTGTCCAACCTTCTCTACAACGACCTGACCTACAGCGACAAGGTTGTTGAGCTGATTAGGAACACAAGCGCCGAGCAAATCAGAAACGTCTTCCAGAAATACTGGATTGACTCTCCATCGCGCTGGTTCGTTATAGTCGGACCGAACGACAAGGACAAACTGATTTTCAAGGAATAGAAATCCAAAAAAAACAAGGAGGCCTCCCGTATTTCAACTTTCCCGATTCTCTGCTAGAATCTACGCATGAACATTTTATCCATCAACAATCTGGCAAAAATCGGACGGGAGAAACCTCTGTTTACAGGAGTCACATTTGGTCTGGACGAAGGAGACAAGGCCGCGCTAATCGGAAGGAACGGGGGCGGGAAATCCACACTGCTTGCGACGGTGGCCGGTGTCCTTCAGCCTGACGAGGGAGAGGTGACAATCAACAAAAGCTCGGGAGTCTCCTTTCTTGCGCAGAATCCCGAGTTCAACAGCTCCGACACAATCAGGACGCACATTTTCAAATCAAAATCACCAAAACTTGAGACAATCAGAAAATACAACGAAATCTGCGAAAAAATGGAGAACGGTCTTTCGGCATCGGTTCAGGCGGATTTTGACGCAATCACCCTGCAGATGGAAAAGGGCGACCTCTGGAACTACGAGTCGCAGGTACGCTCAATCCTCACGGTCCTTGGAATTGGCGACATGGAACGGAAGATGGGGGAACTTTCCGGCGGGATGATAAAAAAGGTCGCCCTGGCACAGGTGCTTGTCGAGGACACAAAGCTGCTTCTTCTGGACGAACCCACGAACCATCTTGACATGACAACAATTGTCTGGCTCCAGAACTATCTTGCGGAAACAAAACGCACGGTCCTGATGGTGACGCACGACCGCTATTTTCTGGACGCAGTTTGCAACAACATCTACGAGCTTTCTCGGAACAGGGTCAAGCTCTATGTCGGAAACTACTCCACCTATCTTGAAAAAAAGACCACCGAGGCGGAAATCGAGGCAAACACAGAACGTAGGATTGAATCGGTGCTCCGGGTGGAAAGGGACTGGCTCATGCGTGGTCCATGCGCACGGGGAACAAAAGCGAAGGCAAGAATCCAGCGCGACATGGCGTTAATCAACAGGGAAAAATTCCAGTCGGACAGGGGCTTCACATTCGAGGTCGCGGGAAGAAGGCTTGGAGGAAAAATCCTGGAGCTGCACAAAATCACCAAGAACTATCCAAAGGGATTTGCGGGGGGCGACAAAAAAAATGTTTCGCCGGTGCTCAGGGATTTCAGCTACACATTCAACAAGGGCGAAAAGATTGGTGTGTTCGGGGACAACGGCTCGGGGAAATCCACGCTACTGAACATAATCACCGGGGAAATACAGCCGGACTCGGGAAGCGTGGTCGTTGGAGAAAACACGGTCATAGCGTACTACCGGCAGAATCCCGTATTCAAGGACATGGACATCAGCGTGCTTGAATATGTGAAGGAGGCCGCCGAGGTCATGCGGATGAACAGCGGGGCGACACTCAGCGCGGGACAGTTTCTGGAGCAGTTCGGTTTTGAGGGAAAAATTCTGCACTCACCTGTCGGAACTTTGAGCGGCGGGGAACGGAAGAGACTTTTTTTGGTCAGGCTGCTTCTTTCAAATCCAAACTTCCTGATTCTGGACGAGCCAACAAACGACTTCGACATTTTCACGATGAACATTCTTGAAAACTTTCTGATGGGATTTTCTGGATGCCTCCTGATTGTGAGCCACGACAGATATTTTATGGACAAGGTTGCGGACACCATGTTCATTCTGGAGGACAACGGGGAGGTCTCAGGATTTGTCGGAAAATGCAGCGAGTACATCGATTTGCGGGAAGAAAAAAAACGGGAAGCCGAAGAGCAAAGACGCTCGCAGAAAGCAAAGGAAAATTCAATCGAAAAATCGTCCCTGGAAAAAAAGGATGGCGGACAAAAAAAGCTTTCCTACGCACAGAAAAAGGAGCTTGAAAATCTGGAGACAGAGATAATGGAGCTTGAGGAAGAGCAGCACGGTCTTGAGGAGGAGATGGCATCGGCGGACTATTCGGTTTCATCAAAGGCTGGAGAACGTTACAAGGCCATATCCGAACGTCTGGAGCAGGCCTACGCAAGATGGGAGGAAATCCAGACAAGCTGATTCAGGAATCCGTTGATTTGGAATCCACATTCGGATTACTCAGTCCCAAGGAAACATCGACGGCAAACTTTTTTCTATTAAACACTTGTTTTTACAATAAAAAATATGTACCTTATTATCAAGGGGGAATTTTATGTCCGAAAAATCAAAAGGTTTTTTTAAAAAACTGATTAGACCGTCGGGAATTATTACAATAATAGTCATAATTCTGGCGATAGCACTGGTTGCTTCAAGCGCGTTCGTTGTTGACGAATCCGAGCAGGCCGTAATAACAAGGTTCGGAGCCTACAGCAAGACGCTTGGTCCGGGGCTGCATATAAAGATGCCTTTCGGAATCGACAAAAAGTATATCGTCGATGGAAGCAAAGTTGTAAAGACCGAGCAGTTCGGATTCCGCACATCAAGCTCGGGTGTGACAAATCTTTACCAGAACGGAATCACAAGCGAGTCAACCATGCTCACCGGCGACCTAAACATTGTTGATGTCGAATGGATAATCCAGTACAGAATCACAGACCCAAAGGCATGGCTGTTTTCCGTCGATGAAAGGACCAACACAATCCGCGACATCAGCCGTTCAGCAATCAACACGCTGGTCGGGGACCGTGCCATTCTTGAAATCATGGGAAACGAGAGGACGAACATCGAGAATCTTGCTGTGGATGACATGAACGAGCAGTTCAAGAAACTGAACATGGGAATCAATGTTGTGGCGGTGAGGCTCCAGAACATCGTTCCACCGGCGGGAGTCCAGGAGGCTTTCGAGGATGTCAACAAGGCAATCCAGGACATGAACAGATTTATCAACGAGGGTAAGGAAAGCTACAACTCCGAAATCCCCAAGGCACAGGGAGAGGCTGACCGGGAAATACAGGTTGCCGAAGGATATGCGTCAGAGCGTGTCAACAAGGCAAAGGGAGATGTAGCCCGCTTCAACTCCGTCTACGAGGAATACAGAAAGGCCCCGGCGGTCACAAGGGAGCGTCTCTATCTGGAGACAATGGAGCAGGTGTTCAACCAGCAGGCCAAGGACAAAAAGCCGACGCTCATTGATGGCAGTCTGGAAAACATTCTTCCAATCAAAAATCTGGCCCAGTAAGGGAGGCGCAAAATGAAAAAAGCAGTTAAGGCATACATAATCATAGGTCTGATTGTGGCGGCGGTCATAGTTTTTCTTGCCGCGGGACCATTCTATATTATAAACGAGGGCGAGCAGGCGGTTGTCACAAGGCTTGGCTCAATCACGGCGGCCAGAACGGAGGCGGGAATCTACATCCGTGTCCCGTTCATTGATACTGTCACAAAATATCCATCAAAGATTCTTTCGCTCAACGGGGACGACGCAAGGATTCCGACAAAAGAAAAGCAGTACATAATCATGGACTCCACAAGCAGATGGAGAATCAAGGACCCGGCGATTTTCTACCAGACATTCAAGACGGTCGAGGGCGCGTACTCAAAACTCAGCGACATAATCGACTCATCCACAAGGACGGTCATATCACGCAACAGGCTCAGCGAGATTGTCAGAAGCAGCAATGTAATCAACGAAACACATTCGGAGCCAATAGCGGACAGCTCGGAAATCAGCGAGGACGACAGCGCGGAGATTGAGGCCCTTGTGAACGTAAGCACCCAGAACGAGATTGTCGTGAAGGGACGCGAAAAACTTTGCGAGGAAATGGTCAACGAGGCACGTCCAATGCTTGAGGAGTACGGAATCGAGCTGATTGACATTGTTCCACGACAGATTAAGTATTCCGACGAGCTTACCGAATCGGTCTACAACAGGATGATAAAGGAGCGCAACCAGATTGCCCAGGCATACCGTTCGCTTGGCGAAGGAAAAAAGGCGGAGTGGCTTGGAAAGCTTGAAAACGAGAGGCGCACAATAGAGAGCGAGGCATACAGAATCAGCGAGGAGACAAAGGGTCGCGCGGATGCTGAGGCTGCCGCAATCTACACTGAAGCATACACAAGGGACCCGCAGTTCTACGAGTTCTGGAAAAGTCTGGAGTCCTACAAGAACACCATGGGCGATTTCGACGCGACATACAGCACGGCTATGGACTATTTCAAGTATCTCTACGGACCGAGCGGCAAAAACTGACGCACAAGTTTTGAAACATGAACAGACCACTGGTATTTGCTGAAAACAAGACACTTTTTCTCGACACATCCATGACCCAGACCGCGTTCACCAAATCAAGAATGGCGGACAGGCTTGACGAAAATGGATGGCTCGCTGAAAAGACTGACGGCGGATGGAGATTTTCACCATGGACTTTTTCCGGCACAAGGCAGAACGAGTGCACCGATGAAAACCTGAGTCCAGCCGCCAGACGAGCGATGGAGACCATACTCTTTGAGGGACCCGCATTTTCCGGAAGGACTTTGAAGGCCCTCTTTGACTTGGATTTTTCCAAGGAACTTGGTGAAACGGAAATATCGTTCGTGACCTACGCGGCGGGAAGGGTCTGTTCAGTTCTGGAGGAGGCCGTCAAGCAAAAGATTGATGTCTGCAATATCGGTGCGGGCGGAATATTTGTTTCGGCGGACTACACAAGGATTCTCTTTTTGCCTAGGGAACTGTTTGAAATCTCCATGGAGTGCGCCGGAAAACAGGATGCGGCGGAGTACAATGGATTTTTCATCAACCCGCAGCTAAAGGACAGCGCGGCAATCAACTACACACAGTCGGTCATCGCCTACAGAATGTTGACGGGGACCTACCCCTTCATGCAGACCGACTCCATGCAAAGAAGCTGGGACATAATCGACCACAACTATGTTCCGCTGAAAAACAAGGTCTGGGCGCTGGACGAAAAACTTTCATTCTTTGTTGACAACGCCCTCCAGCGCAAAAGCAAAATCATTTCCCACGGAAAAAAGAGGGGCGAAAAAAAACGCAGCCTCCAGGAAAAAATTTCATCAACCGTGACCGAACCTTCGGAGGAGCGTATTGAAAAAATCAAGCAGGACTTTCTGCTCTCATTTCCGCTGAAGGAGCTTTACAGGGAGACTGGACTCACAGAAAAAGGAGAAATCCCGGCGGGAGGACATGTCTCCAGCGTAATCAGGAAGGGAACCGTTTCCCCGGAGCAGTTCGAAAAACAGTGCAGGAAGGAGAACGAGACTTTCAAAAAGCGGCTGGCAAAAAAAAGATGGCTCAGGAACAACAGAACTAAACTGTCCATCGCTGGAGGTCTGTTGATTGCGCTTGCAGTGGTCGTATTGATTTTTACATACAGCTCTCTTAAAAATCCGACATCAAAAAGCCTTACATCGCTTGAGACCGTCCAGATGTACTACAGCGGCCTCAATACTCTTGACGTGAACGCGGTAAAGGGATGCTCCGGGGGCAAGGGCGGCGACAAGTTCACCGAAATTATAAACAACGTCTTTGTGGCCGCCAAAACGATGTCCACATACAACGCCCGGCTTGCGACAGTCTCACCCGCCGAATGGTTCTGCTTCAACTTTGATTACTGCTACAATATTTTCGGGGTGTCGAATCTATTCATAGACAAGCTGGATGGCGACATATTTTTCAAGGGGCCGGCAAAAAACACGAACCCAAAATCAATAAGCACGGAATATGGAAACCCCCTAACGGAGGGCACGACAAAGGACTATATTGTCCACTACTCCCTGGTCCACAATGAGGGGGAGGACAGCCTTTACATAATCGACGAGACAGACGAAATCCACCTGCTGTTCTATCATGGAAGATGGCTGGTAACAAACATGATACCGCATGAAAACTCCGTAAAGGAAATCAAGTTCAGCAAATTCAAAGAAGATTTCAAGAAGGCATGGGAAAGCACAGGCGAAAATCCAAAGGCCACCGCCGCAATTCTCAGGGATTCATACGACTGGATACCGACGGACCTTGAAATTGACGGTGGACAGAAAGCAACAGACTCCGAGCGGAATCCGTTTGAGGAATAGAATTTTCCAAAACCGTAGCGGCTAGACTATGACACCTTTTGTCGAGGGAATGTTTCCCTGTCTGCGCGGGTCGATTTCAACAGCCATGCGGATTGCGCGGGAAGCAGCCTTGAACAGCCCCTCCATCTTGTGGTGGTCGGACCTTCCACGGATTGTGTCCAGATGGAGATTGCATTTTGCTCCGCCAACAAATCCCTGCCAGAAATCCTCAAAACAGTCTGTCTGGAAGCTGGACTGCTTTCCCTCCGGACTGATTGAGACAAGGGGTATTCCCGAAAGCTGGGCGTTGCACACCAAAAACGAGCGTCCCCCAAAATCAACAGAGGCCTGGAGCAGACTTTCATCCATCGGGTAGATAAAAAATCCTGTCCTGTAGATTCCGGCACAGTTACCCAATGCCTTCGCGAAACACATTCCAAGCACAATCCCGGTGTCCTCAATCAGATGGTGCTGGTCCACGTGGAGATCCCCCGAAAGAGTTCCGGACAAATCAAACATGCCGTGCTTGCAGAACGACTGGAGAACATGGTCAAAAAAACCGATTGGATTTTTTACATCACACTTTCCGCTTCCGTCAATGTTCAGAGTAAGGTTTATCTGGGTTTCAAAAGTGTTACGCTCGATAGTGGCAATCCGCTCCATAGCAACAACTCCTTATGCCATGACCATTTTAAGTTCATACTCAAGGATGTCCGTAGCGCCAAGAGATTTGAGACGTGGCAGAAGATTCGGAACCTCACTCTTTTTTACAGCAATCTTTACGGCAAACCCCTTGTCGCCATAGAGCGGGGAAACCGTGGGGCTTCTCATTGAAGGAAGTCCGTTCACAAGCGCGTCAAAACTTTCCTTCGGGACATTCATTTCAAGCATAACCCGGTCGCGGGCATCAATAACAGATTCAAAAATGCTCTTGAGTTCAAGAATCTTTTTCTTTTTCTCAGGATTCTGCATGGCCTTTTTGGATGCGAACATACATGTCGAGGATGACATAATCTCGGCAACAATGCGGAGTCCATTTTCAACAAGTGTCCGCCCGGTTGCCGTGTTGTCGATAATCATGTCGGCGTCGTCCGGCGGGAAAACTTCGGTCGCTCCGTAAGTGCGTATGACCTCGGAATTCATGCCCCTGCTTTTCAGCCATTCGTTCGCAATATGCTCGTACTCAGTGGCAACAATCACACGGCGGGACACAAGCTGGGCGTCGTCAATTGAATTTGGAACCGCAACCACAATGCGAACCTTGTCAAAGCCTGTGTCAAGAATTTCCTCAACATCGGCATGGGTTTCCCTTATCCAGTCACGGCCGGTGAATCCCATGTCATGTGCGCCAAGCTCCAAAAGTTTTCCAATGTTCTGGGGTTTCATAACCTTTGCCTCAAGGTCATCCTGGTTGACGATGGGGCGGTATGCACGTTCGGGAAGTGAAATCGAGATTCCCGCGCCAGAAAAAAGTCCTATAACATGTTCATAGATTCTGCCCTTGGGCAGCAAGATTTTTAGCTTTTCCATATAGAAACACTATAACCTAAAGCGGATGGATTTTCAACATGAAAACATAAAAAAAGGACCGCCCAAAAACAATGGACGGTCCATGTTACCAGAATCCGCATTCGGATTGTTCAGAGTTTTCCTAGAACACGCTGGTCCTAAATCCTATGGAGAACTGCGGAACAAGGGTTGGAATCTTGTCGCTCGCAACATCGGACGGGATGAACCAGAGCGATGGCTCATAGTATACAGCCCATGTCTTGAAGTAGGCATTGTCCTTGAACGTCATCTTCGGGAACTCAACCTGCATCAACGCGGATGTCAAGATTGTATTGCTGACCTCTATCTTCTGTTTCAGAGCGGCGGCTGATTGGCTAAACCATGAGAAGTTCGCTCCTATGGCAACCGTCGCGCTCAGCCAGTCGAAGTCATGTCCAAAGAAGTAGTTGAACGGTATGTTGGCAACCTGGGCAATAACCTTCGCGCTTACAATATGTCCACCATAGCGGAACTTCCATTTGGACTCATCAATATTGAAGAGTGCAGCAAAGAAGTTTCTCTGATCCTGTGTGAACTGGCCATAGGACAGCTGAATCTTTACCGCATTGTCGAAAGCCGTAAGTCCAACACCCGCGCTCCACAGTGATGCACCCCAGAAGTTTGCGTCAAAGTAGAGTCCCTGGATGAACTTTGGAACCTCGTATGCGGAGCGGTCTCCACGTCTCAGGTAGAGTGTCACATCGTCAAGAGATACATCGTCGCTTGAAAGTCCCTCAAAGCGCATCAACTGGTTGTAGTGTCCTCCGGCTCCCGGTGAAATCAGTTTTACGTTTGGCAGTGTGCGGTCAACCTGAACAATAGTCCTTGTGATTGCAGACTCGCCATTCTCCATTTCAGCGCGTACAAGCAGGAAGTGGAATCCCTCGGCGACATCCTGGTTTTCAATCCTGTACTTCCAGGACCCCTTTCCAACATTGGAGACCGGAGTGTAAGTCTTTCCATTGTCAAAGCTCAAAAGCACCTGCTTTACGGTCTTGGCCTTGAGAGCCATCTTTTCTTCCGTTGGGAGCTTCTTATCCTTGAGAGCTGCCTTTTCATCGGCGGTCAGCGAGTAACCAGCGTTACCCCTTAGTATAGGACGGTCAACCGCGAAGTCCCCATACATGAAGTTGTCCAGAGTTACCCACGGTCCATAAGGATTGTAGATTAAAGTCTGCGTCCTTGACTCGACCGTGCGTCCTTCATTTGTATGCGCTATAACCTTGTATGTGTGCGCACCACCCGCCAGACTGAAGATTCCAGACTCGAACACATCGGCCTCGATTGGTTCGTAGACTTCCTCCTCATACTCTGGTCCGGTATACTCTTTTCCAGCCTCGGCAGCGGCAGCCTTTGCTGCATCAATCTGAGCCTTTTTGGCGGCATTTCTTGCGGCAACAGCATCCGCACCGTCGATATTCTTTTTAGCCCGGGCCTCCGTGTTTGCGGTAGCCTTCGCCAAATCTTCCTCGCTGAAGTTATTTTTGTCCAGAACAATTTCCGGCTTCATTCTGAACGTGAAGTATCCAGAATCCGTCAGAGTCGTGGAGAGTCCCGGAATCTTCTGGCCGTCAACAATAATGTCTATGGAAGTAATCTCCTCCTCGAATGACTTTGCCGTACCGTAGATATTGAACTCACCGTTGATGTACTCGCCGTTGAGCGGATAAAGAAGGTCCACGCTTGTAAGTTCAGCTTCCTTGACTATATGGATGTTTCGGCTGACGTTTGCCGCATTTCCAGCCTTGTCGTATCCAGAAATCTCCACATTGTAGAGTCCGTCGCTAAGCTCAGAAACATCTATTACCTGCGAGACAATGGACTCTGGGTACAGGTCATTTTCAGCAAGGTAGGCCGGAACCTTGTTTCCGTCAAGGCTCTTTATCCTCATGTAAAGCTCGGTCAGCTCGATGTTGTCGGTGGTCTGGCCGGATATTACAAGGTTTCTTGATATTGTGCTGTCGTCAAGAGGAAGCTCCAGTTCCAGCTCAGGAGATGTGTTGTCAATATTCAGAAGGGATGTGTAGAGTCCCGTGATATTGTATCCGTCCCAAATCTTCAGATAGACAACATGGGTTCCGTCCTGAACAACGCGGGTGTCGAACTCGTACGTCCACTGCGCCGGATCCTCCCTTGTCTTTCCCGGAACAACAACAGCATCGTTGTAGCTTGCTCCATTGTCCACCGAAATCTGGACCTTGTTGATTCCGTTCTTGTCCTTGGCCCATCCGCTCATTGTAACAAGTCCGTGGATGTGTCCGTCAATCTTTGGAAGCTCCACGCTACCCTTTGGCTCCTCAAGCGACACATAGAACTTGCGGCTGACGGCTTTTCCCCTTACACCGTTTATGTCTTCAGCATAGACAACCACAGTATGCTCGTTGTCCTTAAGGATGTTGAGCGGACTTACCTTGATTTCAAAACTTGCCTGGGCATTTTCGTTAGGAATCAGCTGGAAGTCGCTGTCGTCAATCTTGTAGTAAGTTTTCAGAGTCTCACCGTTGTAGCCGACCAGTCCATCGTCGTCGTACATTACACCTGAAATCACAAAGTCCGTAGTGTTTACAGATTCCTCAAGCGGCATGTGGATTTCAACAACAGGAAGGTCGCTGTCCGGGTCAACCATAAAGTCAAATGTATCAACAATGGCTGTATTTCCCGCCACATCGCTCGCAATAAACTTCATCGAGTTTGCAATCGGAAGTCCCTCCTGTCCCAAAGCAGTGGATGGAAGAGAACCTGTAAGCACATTGCTGTGCGCGTCAAGCTCCGCTATAGATTTTGAAAGAGCAAGAAGCTCCGCGTCGGCAGGATTTTCCCCATCTGGATTCTCGCTCTGGGCATCAGTTTTCGCGCCATCCCCTTCAAGAGAATCTGATGCGGCAAGTATGAAGTCCTTCTTCGTCTTTCCGTCCGGGCTTATGTACTGGATGTTTCCAACATAGCTGTCATCCTTCACACGGAACACGAACAGAGTCTCTCCGTTGACTACGGCTCCCGACTCCGGCACAACAATTGTCACCTCAGGCGGTGTTGTGTCCTTTCTGATTGCAGAATTGAAGTAGGAAATCTTGCCAGCGCCATCCGTTGCACGAACAGTAAGAGGCACATATCCATCGGGAACGTCCTCAAGGGAAACCTTTTCGCCGAATCTGCCCCTGGAGTCAAATTTGATTGGCTTCCAAACAGTCTCCTCTTCGGAGGAACCGTCTTCCATTGTCGTATACTCGATAGACCTAATGCCGTTTCCATCCGCAACGGTTCCCGCAATAACAAGCTCATCCTTCATGTAGTCCATTGGTTTGACGCTTGTAACTGTGAGTGTCGGGTTGGCTGTGTCGGCAATGATGGCAACGGCGGGAGATGCCCACGCACCATTCGCATCGCTGACAGCACGGACCGAAATGTTTGAATAGAATCCATCAGCTGTGGCTGAAAGTTTTATGAGTTTTCCATCAACAGAAACCTGGAGACCAGCATTCGAGCGCATAAGGTTCGCCGAGATTTTTCCTGGAACATTCGCATATCCGACAAGGGTGGCATCGTTGTTCAGAATGTACCTGCTGTTTGCTGCATCATAGACCGCTCCACCGGAAGTCGTCCAGTATATTCCCTCCTGGTTGTCAATGACACCGTGGCTTCTCAGAACACATACCGTTCCAGAGATTGTTGTTGAATTGTTGACGAGGGCTGAAATCTTCACAAGTCCAGCTGGGAGACCAGAAATTGGAACCTCGGCCTCGTACACACCATTTTCGCTAGTCTCCCTGATTGTTCCCTCGGGCAATGCGGTTCCATTTGCCGACCACACAACCGAAGTCACCGGGGACTCAGACTTAATACGCGCAACCAGAGAATGAGGATCAGTATCTACAGTTCCGTCCTTATCCTCCAGAACCTCCATACCGCTCCTATATACACTTCCATCCACCGAAGCAAAGTATCCGCTCGCACCGGTCTCAGGCTTTGTCACCTTCATTGTCGCGCTCTTGAAAGTCAGTGTAGACTCACCAACCGGAAGACTCTCGTAGGACTTGTACTCAAAGTTGCTTCCTGTCATGCCCTGGTAGACGCAAACTCCATAGTAGTCCATTCCCGGACCGTCGCCATGGAGCCAATAATACGCCGGCTGCGCTGGTTCCGCCGCATTTTCACCAAGAAGCTCGGGAGAAACAGGCTCGGATATTTTTCTGACCAGAACCGCTGTCGAGCTTGTCTTTCCAGAACTGTTTGTCGCAATAAACTCGACCACCGAAACACCGTCCTCAAAATTCTCCGCGGCAAGATTCAGGGCAAACGCACCACGGCGCACAGGAATGAGCGGTGAGTTCTCAAGCTTGGTGGGCTGCACAACCTGCGAGCTGATTACGGTTCCGTTTTCGTCATAGTTGACCTTGGCAGTAAGAATTCTATATCTCAAGGTTGGATCAGTAGTACTTGCGACAGTACCCACTATTGAAAGAACATTCTTTGTGCTGAAGTTGTTGAACACCTCCGTGGCCAGACTGTTGTCGTTCGTCAGCTTGATTATAGGGGCAGTCTCCTGTGACGGGAAGTAAAGGTTCTGTGAAGTATAGACAGCACCGGATGTTGTTGTCACCCTCACCTTGAACACTGGTGTCGCAGCTGTTGCTGTAAGAGAGATTGTGTTACCAACAACACGCGCGCCAACACCCTTGACAGCTGGAACGGTGGTCAGAGAAGCAATTTTTCCGCCAACAAAGTAGCCAGACACGGAACCTGTCGCGTCAACACTTATTGCTCCATCCTCGGCAACACTGGAGTCGTTGAAATAAACACCCGGCTCTGTTCCATAGAATTTTGTGTAGTCCGCAACATTGAATATGACCGTGTGTTTCGAACTTCTGTCAAAGTGGTCGGTAGCTATTACAGTGAGCTTTGAGACACCCCATGGAATGTCAGCTGTGCCAAAACCAATAGAAACGGGTATCTCCTTCGCGTCGTTGCCCTCAATGTCCTTTGAAATTATTCCATTCGCACCCCATGTCCAGTCATAGTGAACCGACTTGAGACCGGTGGACGACTCCACCTTCAAAGTGTATTCCTTTTCGCTCTCCGGGTCGATTACCATCCCGTTGGCAAAATTTTCGTCCCCATATTTTTCATCGGTGAACAGAGGGGCGTATCCCTTTGAAGTGAAAGTTACAGTCGAAGGATCACCCTTCACACCAAATTTGTCCACAGCATAGGCCGTAATGCGGTGCTCTCCGTCAGTAAGCGAACCAGGAATTGGATTATAGAAAACTCCTGTCGTCTCCAGCTTGACTTCGGGTCCTCCATCAACAGAATAATAGATGGCCGAAACACCGTCGTCATCCTGGGCAAGACCACGGATAAATGTTCCATCGTCCGCATCAACCTCGCCCACGGGATACTTGATGTCTATAGTAGGCTTGTCGCCGGACTGGTTTACATAGACAACATTTCCGCTCTTCACACCCTTCTCGGAATTCATAAAGAATCTGGAAGCCGTGACAGCGTTGCCCATTGTATCCTCTGTGCTGATTGTAAAGTCCATAGAATTCTTCACAATGCGGGAATCAAGTTCCAATGCCCAGTATGGGTTTCCGGCGGTCAGCTCAAACTCACCCTCCAGACTGCCCCACCGATATTTGAGGGACTTTATTCCGTTGGTGTCCTTTGCGTAACCGGCAATGGTGAAGATTCCATTAACAGTCTCGCCAATCTCCGGGGTAACAATCTTCAGCTGAGGCTGCTCGTTGTCAACAAAACACAAAAACGAGCTGATTCCAACAGTACCAGCTCCATCCACCGCCTTGAACCAAATCAGCTTTGGACCGTCCTCCATCTTTCTTGAGTCCAAAGGAAGCGAGAAAGTATATTCACTTGTAAACCCATTTTCATCTGGAACAGAAAGTTTGCGGTGCTTGACCTTGATAGGGCTGTAATGCTCCCCATTGTCAATACTGTATTCAAGCGTGTCAACTCCGTTACCGTCCGTGACTTTTCCGGCAAGAGAAACCTTTCCACTAATTAGCGCACCCATGTCAAGGCTTGTGATTGTCGTGACCGGAGCCTCCCTACAAAGCTGCCAGTCAATAGTGACAGCGCGTCCAGTCTTTGGCTTCACTTTGGACTCATCAAGAACACCGTCATCATTGTAGTACGCATTTGGATTTCCATTGTCAATACCATACGCGGTGATTGTGTGCCGGCCCTCGGGAAGTTTTGTCGTATCAAGATAGTAGGACCAGAAGTTCGTTCCTTCAACAAGAATCGGATTCTCCTTGTCGCCATCAAGAATCAGCCAGACTTCGGAAACCATATCATCATCAACACAAGTACCAACTATGTTCAGGTTGCCTGGAACCTTCATTCCCATGGTCGGGTTCGTGATTGTGATGACAGGAAAATCGGACTCGTCGTCGATGAACAGGTTGTATGGACCAGCGACGGCTGTATTTCCTGCCTTATCCGTAGCCTCCGCATACACATTGTATTTGCCGGAACGGTTCTGGATGTCAAAAACCTCTGTCCAGCTGTTCTCCGTGCCGACAGATTTTTGTATGACTTCCTTCTTGCCACCAGCAAAAACTGATAGCGACAGGCACAACATAACAAAAACTGAAATGAGTCTCTTGAAATAAATAAATCTTCTGTCCATAGTCACATTCCCATAAAAAAATAAGAAAGCCCGGAAAAGCCCACATCGGTGGACACCTCCTAAAGACAAGCCACAAGGCCTAGTCCCGGCTCCAAAAACTTTTTTTATAATTTATCCCTGCCCTTATCGGCAGAATTCGCGATTTTCTTGAATCCGCTCCCCCTTCCAGCCGCAAACACATGGTACCGTCCGCGCACAACGACAAGCACCATGCCCGCGAGTCAAAGCGGATTCACCTTCACGCCACCCAAAACTTTTCCAATGCTGTCATGGATAACCAGCTCTCCAAACGAATCCCCCGGTGTAGGGTCCCTGTTGATTAAAACAAGATGCTCCCCATGGAACGCCCGCACAAAACTGGCCGCAGGATACACAGAAAGCGAGGTTCCCCCGATTATCAGCATGTCGGCGGACTCCATAGCGGCGATAGTCTTTGAAACCACATCGTCGTCAAGCCCCTCGCCATAAAGGACCACATCGGGACGGACCATCTCACCGCAGGCCGCGCAACGTGGGATTCCATCCGCATCGGCATGAGACGCCACATAGTCGCCATCATAAAAAACATTGCAACCCGTGCAGTGGTTACGCATGACAGACCCGTGAAGCTCCAGCACATTTTTGCTCCCCGCAGCCTGATGCAGGCCATCGATATTCTGCGTGACAACCGCCTTCAGTCTGCCAGATTTCTCCAGCTCCGCAAGCTTAAGGTGCGCCACATTCGGCTTGATTCCAGAAACCAACAGTTTTTCCCTATAGAACCGATAAAATTCCTTGGGATTGGAATAAAGAAACGAGCCACTGAGAATCTGTTCGGGCGGATAGTCCCATTTCTGGTGGTAGAGACCGTCAACGCTGCGGAAATCCGGGATACCGCTTTCGGTGGACACACCTGCCCCTCCAAAAAACACAATGCTCCGGCTCCCGTCGATAAATCTCTGAAGACTGTCCATCTGTTCCTTAGTCACACTCATCCAAGGCTCCTCACAAACAGCATGGCGAACCATGCGCAAAAAAAACCAGTCACATCCTTTCAAAATTAGGATTAGGGCCAGCAACGAACGATTTTTGAATGTGGACCAGACAAGGCCCAAACTTTTTAAACAATAAAGGTTTTAGAAATTTTTAACTACCCCCAATATAACACAGTTTTCACAAGGATTCAACAAAATTCGTGACACAAATCAAAATAAATTCGAGTTTTTAGAGATATTTTTCTTTTTTCATACAATTCAAAGCATCCGCCATCGCAAATTATTGTTTTCCCCGCAACGCAAGTTCATTCAGCACATCCCGGATTGTTTTTCCACTTGACATCCTACAAGCAGAACTAAAAATAATATCCATGAAAAGATTTGCAATTTTTCTTCTATTAATATTGTCATTTTCCGCCACAGCTTTCGCCCAGACCAAAGTAAACAGCGGAAAGAATTTCGTCACCTATTCCTACGACAGCTGGGACAAAGCCGCGGAGGATTTTTTGAATCTGTGTGTGGAATATGATTTGGACATTTTGAATTTTTATGATAACACAGATTTTGATGGAACAGTATTTTTTTCAATTAAATCTGATTCTTGGAATATCTATATTGTCAGATGGGTGAATGAATACGGAATCAAAGGCAGCCTTTGCATCAGTTCTCCGGAGGGACTAATAAAGTAAAAAAAACGAAAACATTGTAAAAAAATCAGACACAAAGGAAATCCGACCCGGCAATTGATGCGCGCCTGGTTTGCATGAACAAAAAGCGGCAGCCGGTGGAGCGCAAAAATTACAGAAGTCCCAGCCCACCATAACAAATAGCCAAAGCCTTTCTTTTATGATAAAATATGGCTGGAACCTTGAAAAACTTCAGTTTCTAGAGGTTGCCTTGCGCAGGTTTTAAATCTATTTTGAGGAATATTTATGAACAGACTTTGGTATAAATCACCGGCGAAGGACTGGAACGAGGCTCTTCCAGTTGGCAACGGACGCATTGGCGGAATGGTCTACGGAAATCTTGGACACGAAATCATTCAGCTGAACGAAGAATCAATCTGGTCGGGACCATACCGGGACAGAAACAACTACAGCTGCAAATCAAATCTTGAAAAAATCCGCACACTGATTGACCAGGGCAGAATCGAGGAGGCGCAGGAACTTGGTCTTGAATCAATGACAGGATGTCCATCCCAGCAGACCGTATACCAAACCGCTGGCAATCTGCACATCGATTACTACACCGCAGAAAAAACAGGTCTCACCGGTCCACTTCCAGACAGAAAAGATGTGTTTGATGGAGCTTCGGGATATGTCCGCGAACTGAATCTGGACACAGCAATCGCCTCAACAAGTTTTTCAAAGGAAACCAAAGTTCCAAGCACTGCAATCTTCGGACGCAACTCACATGGAAGCTCAATAGAATACAAGAGGGAAGTCTTTGTTTCGGCAGTCGAGGATGTAATGGTCATACACATCACGGCATCAACACCGAAGAGCATCTATTTCAGAGCCTACCTTGACCGGGATGATTTCACCGGAAACCTGTATTCAATGAACGGCGACACAATCGCTATGGACGCATCCAACTGCATTCCGTTCTGCGTCATGGCAATGGCGACAACATCGAATGGAAGCGTTGAAACACGGGGCAACTTTTTGATTGTAGAGGGAGCAGACGAGGCAACAATTTTCCTTGACATAGAGACCGCCTACAGAAACAGGTTCTACAGAAGGAGCGGAGGAAATACAGTCCGCACTGCAAAAAGCCTGATTTCCTGGTGCATGAACGAGGCGACAAAAAAACTATGCTTCGCATCCAGCGCACCATACAGCGACATACGGAATTACCATGTCGAAGAATATTCCTCATTCTACAGGAGGACAAAACTCAATCTCTCCGGTGAAAACCCCGAGGAATCAAACATGGCGACCGACGAACTTCTGAAAAGCCACAGCGACAGTCCCGCGCTCACGGAACTCTACTGGAACTTTGGACGCTACCTGCTTCTTTCATCAAGCAGAAAACCTGGAACCCTGCCCGCAAATCTACAGGGAATATGGAACAAAGATTTTCTTCCGCCATGGGGAAGCAAGTTCACAATCAACGTGAACACGGAAATGAATTACTGGCCAGCCAACATGCTTTCGCTAGAAGAGACGGAGCTGCCATTTTTTGATTTGCTGAAAAAGGCGAGGAAGCACGGAAAAAAGACCGCCGGAGCAATGTATGGATGCGATGGATTTGTTGCGCACCACAATCTTGACATCTGGGGCGACACTGCTCCACAGGACAAATGGATTCCGGGAACATACTGGGTTCTTGGGGCAGCATGGATGGCGACACATATCCGCGAGCATTTTGAGTACACAAGGGACATAAAGTTTTTGAAAAAGAATTTCAAAATCCTAAAAGATGCCGCCGACTTTTTCTGCGACTATCTGGTTCCCTCTTCGGACGGAAAACATCTGGTCGTCTCCCCATCGGTTTCACCAGAAAATTCATTCAGGCTTCCATCGGGAGAGACAGGATGCTTCTCGGCAGGAACAGACATGGACAACAGAATTCTGGAGCATCTTTTCAATTCTGCAATCCAGTCCGCGCTTGACCTTGGAAAAAAATCAACGGACCGCGACATTCTGAAATGGAAAAACATTTTGGAAAAAATCGAACCGCCGGCAATAACAAAGGACGGCTGCATCCGTGAGTGGCCAATCGAATGTGAGGAAGTTGAGCCGGGACACAGACACATCAGCCAGCTCTACGGTCTCTTCCCGGGACACAGCATCAACGTAAACAAGACACCGGAACTTGCAAAGGCAGCCTCAGCGACAATAGAAAAGCGTCTTGCAAATGGCGGTGGACACACGGGATGGTCGCAGGCATGGATTATGAATTTCCGTGCAAGCCTCCACCAAAGCGACGAGGCATACAAATCTCTTGTCTCGCTCTTTGAAAAATCCACACAGCCAAATCTTTTTGACAGCCACCCACCGTTCCAGATTGATGGAAACTTTGGTGCGACAGCCGCAATCACAAGAATGATTGTCCAAAGCGAAATGGACGGAGACAAAGTTGTCGTAGACATTCTCCCCGCGCTCCCGGAAAAATGGGCAAGAGGAAATCTAGATGGACTTGCGCTCAAGGGCAACCTGAAAATGAACATAGCCTGGGAAAATGGACACCTGAAGTCTGGCGAAATTTTTGCACAGGACGGACGGACCTATGTGAAAAAGATGGACATAATCTACAATGGGAAACGCTATGAGGCTCCAATTGAGAATGGACATCTGAACATCAAGAACATTCTGCCAACGACAATCTGAAGCCATGGAAGCAAAAAAAATTATTGGACTGGTTCTGCGTTTTGTCAAATCGGAGGCGGTCCTTTGCGCGGCATGGACTCTTGCGCTTGTATCAATGTTTTTTGTCCATCCCGACAGAGAATATTTTTCATACATCGACTGGCGTTCGCTCGGAATACTCTGGAGCCTGATGGTCATAATGAACGTGTTCCGGCAGAATGGATTTTTTGATTTTCTTGCGCAAAAACTTTTGTCGTCGGTAAAAAAAATCTGGATGCTGATTGGGACGCTAGTTTTTCTCTGCTTCTTTTTGAGCATGGCCATAACAAACGATGTCGCGCTGCTCACTTTTGTTCCATTCGCAATCACAATTCTGGAGGGAAGCGAGCTTCTTGTTCCGACAATAGTTTTGCAGACCATCGCGGCAAATCTTGGAAGCATGCTCATGCCGATTGGGAATCCACAGAATCTATATCTTTTTGCGGCGGGAAATTTTTCGGCATCCAGTTTCATAAAACTGACGCTCCCCTACTGGATTCTGAGTCTGGTTCTGCTTGTGCCGTCCATTTTTTTTGTGACAAGAAAATCCAGCGGAAAACTCCCTGAATCAAAAATCGCCACAAAAAATAAAAAAAGCTCCGAATCAAAAACTTTCAGAATTGTAAGTTCATGTGTTTTCACACTGCTGTTTGTTCTTGCAATTCTGACAGTCATAAGGATTATTCCCTTCTATATACTTGTCGCGCTCGTGTTGATTTTCTCACTGATTTTACAGCGGCATGCTTTTCTTGGCGCGGACTATCTTCTGCTTCTGACCTTTGTTGGATTTTTTATTTTCACAGGAAACATGGCTCGCATCCCGGCAATAAACGGTGCGCTAAAAAAATTGGTTGAAGGACGGGAACTTCTTTTGGGAATCGTATCCAGCCAGATTATAAGCAACGTACCTGCCGCGCTCCTTCTTTCTGGATTCACGAAAAATATTTCCCAGCTCATTGTCGGCGTGAACGTTGGCGGACTTGGAACTTTGATTGCATCCATGGCAAGTTTAATTTCGTTCAAATTTTATTCAAGGACAAAAAATTCGCGACCAGCAAAATACATTCTATATTTCACCATCGCGAACTTGATTTTCCTTGCGGCATTGATTGTAGAACACTTCCTTATTTGATTATTTTTGCATACGGTTGAGACGGGTCAAATCGTTTTTCAGCGTGGAACTTCCAGGATAATTTTTTAGTCCCTCGTCCAAAACTTTTCTCGCCTCATCGTATTTTCCTTTGTTCGCAAAATCAGCAAAAGCGTTGTGGACTGTCACCGCATAATTGTTGAGACTGTTCTGCCTCATCTGTTTTAGTTTTGAACTGGACGGCAAATCGGAAAGAGCGTCGTCACAAAGTTTTGCGGCACCCATAAAATCGTCAGCATTCATTACATCGGCAATTCTTTTTATCCATGCGTTTTCCAAAATTGTGTTGAGCCTGTTCGCAACTTTTTTATTTTTCGCAAGCGGATTCGACATCTGTTTTTTTATGTACAAAACTTTTTCATTGAACGAAGAAATTTTTTCTGCCGCATCGGATGTGGAAAAAATAAAAATATTCTGCTCAAGCTCCTCGCAGTCTTTCTGCACAACAAATTCTTTTCGTTTATCAAGATTTTCAGTTGCGGAATCAAAATCCTTTTTTTCAATCAACGACACAACGGCATTATAGATTGAGTCCGAATAATTCTGCCTTAGTCCGTCGCTCATTCCCCAGCGCTCGACAACCGAATCCATCCAGAGCATGCTTTCATAAAACTTTTTTTTCTTCTGAAGCTCGGCGGCATAGTTTGAAAAAGTGACATCCAAATCCTTCCGTCCGTCATTGTACTGGCTTACATCATCGTTCTGGATAAAAACAAAACGGGAGGCGGCAACGGGAACAGCGGTCTCATAATTTTTCTTGTCCATCTCAATGCTGTTTATGTTTCGCGCGACAAGGCTGACCAACATTGCGTCGCTGATTTCGTAACGACCGTTGTATATTTTTTTTGGAACCGTAGCATATTTTGTGCCAGATCCGTTCTGCTCAATCATACGCTTTTCGCCGGGATTGAAACCCATTGGATTTGTCGTCTCAACATCAAATTTTTTTCCGTCGATTATTACAGAACAAAAACAATGGTCTGGCGCCCGGTTTCCTATGACATCAAGTCCGGCAGCCTTTGCAAGGGCAAGATACAAAACCGACGAAGAGACACAATTGTAGGTTCCCTCG
>DGGQ01000007.1 GCA_002392275.1 Treponema sp. UBA3870 | reverse complement strand
TTTTTTGCTTTATATTTTGCCGATAACATGCTATAATATTTCCTATGGCGAAGGTGGAATATATTTCAGTTGAAGAAGCCGCGAAACTCTGGAATCTGAGTGAAAGAAGCGTAAGAAATTACTGCTCGCAAGGGAGGGTTCCCGGGGCATTACTTGATGGGAAAACTTGGAAAGTACCATCCTCTGCTGAAAAACCGGGACGAAAAATTCGACATGCAGAAAAAGAAAGCAATCTGCTGTCATTTTTAAAACGTGAAAAGGAAGCCGGAGTAAAAGGTGGAATATATCATAAAATCCAGATTGACCTCACGTACAATTCCAATCACATGGAGGGCTCGAAACTTACACACGATCAGACCCGCTATATTTTTGAGACAAAAACCCTGGGCATTACGGATGAAGCGGTAAAAGTGGATGACATCATAGAAACGGTAAATCATTTCCGCTGCATTGATTTGATTATAGAAGGTGCGGGGACAAAACTTTCCGAGAGCTTTATAAAACAGCTGCATTATATTCTTAAAACGGGAACAAGCGACGCCGGGAAATCATGGTTCCATGTGGGCGATTACAAATCCCTTGGAAACGAAGTCGGTGGAAGAGAGACGACAAGGCCTTGTGATGTACCAAGGGAAATGAAAGCATTGTTTTTGGAATACAATTCCAGGGAGAAAATCACATTTGACGACATTCTTGATTTCCATGTCCGATTTGAATCGATTCATCCATTTCAGGACGGTAACGGTCGTATTGGCCGCTTGATAATGTTCAAGGAATGCCTGAAACACGACATCGTTCCCTTTATCATCACCGAAAAATTAAAGCTGTATTATTACCGTGGAATTAAAGAATGGAAAAACGAAAGGGGCTATCTGCGAGACACCTGCCTTACAGGACAGGATGCAATGAAATTAAGTCTGGATTATTTCGGAGTGAAATATTTGAAATAGAGCGTTTTTTTTTACACCGAAACCACGCACGGTTCGTTGTAGAATGGAATCAGTTCGTCATGCGTAAGAAACATCATGTTCCCCAAACATATCCGCTATTTCGTTGTCATATAGATTGATATTGTCGGGAGGCTCAGAATAATATCCAAAAATGATGACACCTGTTCAAAATACTGCTCTGGAACGGCCCGCAGCTTTTCTTCTAAAACGGTATACGGCATAACGATTTACCTTCTCGCCTGAGATTATATCACAATATTTGAGAAATTATAATAGGTGCTTCTAAAACTCCCTGACATTTCCTTAAATTTTCCCCCGAAAAAAAAATTACCCCAGAGTACTCTGGGGTAAGGTCTTGACAAAGACCTTAAAGCGAAGTCTTGCTACGCTCGACTTCGCTTTAAGACACAAAAAACGGAGGAATTTCATGGCAAAAACAACAGTCAAACCCGGGAACCCCTACAGCGGGGAAGGCGGAAGGATGCCATCCACCACAGGAAAACCAAGCGGTGGAAACAGGGGAAACAATCCGCCATCAAGTCATTCCAGCGGAAGCAAGGGAGGAAAGAAATGAAAAAAATCAGAGCGTTGGTTATGGTGCTGCTGGCTACGGCGGCGCTAGGCTTCATGGGGTGTCCATCACATGTCAGTGGTTCATCTGGAAGCAGCTCCTCATCAGATACCCGTACTTATACCGTAACCGGAACGGTGAAGGTCAAAATCTTCAACAATGCCGATGTACCGCTGACGGTAAGCAGCATAACAGAATACGACTACGATCTCCACGGCTACGCGAAGACTGTGGGAAGCTATGGACAAGAAAATTCCATTCCTGTCAATGGAAATAAAGAGTTTGAAATTCCTTGTTCTAATCAAACATCCTACAACGTCTATGATGAAAGAAAAGAAGCAAACAAAACAGAAATAAACTGCTATTACACTTCCGGCTCATCCGTCGTCTATCCATACGCAGGCTACATCAACGGAACAAGCGTTACGATTTATCCATATGGTTCTGCAAAGCAAAAAACAAGAGGATACCGATTCAGCCATCCATCTTTGGAACTGAAAACATCCAACCCGGGCACAATAACGGTCGTCTATAATTTTGTGAAAACAACTGGCGGTGATTATGTGCTCTGCAAGGTAGAATAAAACCGGTGAAAACCATTTCGCTCCCCGTTTGTCATTGGCGGCGGGGAGTTTTTTTACCCATGCCGAATAACGAGACCATTTTTTTCTTGCAAATATGCTTTTTATGTCTTAAAATTGACTGTATGAACGATAAAACTTTTAAGATTTCGATTTTTTCCAAGGTTGTCCTTCTTTTTTCGGTGATTATTGTAACAGCGACAACAATAATCGGGATGGTCTCGTATAACATTTCTTCCAAGGCGTTGAAGAATTCCGTAAGTTTAAATCTTGATACAATTTCTGCTGATGTTGCCAACACTATTGTCAATTTAAACGAAAAGCATTTTTCCTTGATTGAGGGCCTCGCAAAGCTTGATGTCATTACCGATGAAAATGTTTCTCTTGCGGAAAAAACAGCAGTGCTGACTTCCGTGCGTAAAAAACTTGGCGGGCGTTATGAAAACCTTGCGTACTATGACAAAGACGGAAACGCAATGCTGCCTGATGGTTCCGTAAGAAATTTTGCCGGCGCGGTTTATCTTGAAGCCGCGATGAGGGGCGAGCGATTCATTTCGGAACCTGCGTTCACGCCAGTCACAAACAGTGTCATGCAGAATTATTGTGTTCCTGTTTTTAATGATGACAATAAGCCGATCGGTGCGATTGTCCTTATCCTCAGCGGCAATGCGGTTTTGGATGTGGTAAAGGAAATCGACATGGGTGCCGGAATGCATCCTTCCGTAATCAGCCGGTCAAGCAGATCCACCATTGCAAATCCAAATGCGAATACCGATGAAAATTCTACCGATGCGGAAATTGACGAAACCAAAGGACTCGGACTCATATTGAACCATGTTTTCGAGGGGCGTGAAAATCAGGAAGATTTTGTTGATCCGACGCTCCACACGCACATGATCGTTTCATACAAAAAGATTCCGAATACCGAATGGACCATTTTTGCCGTAGTGCCTTATGATTTTTATTTCAGTTCGCTGAGCCACATGCAGCGCACAATTATATTCATCATAATCGGAACAATCATTTTTTCATTTTTAATAAGCGCACCGTTTGTACGCGTCATCGTAAAGCCTCTCATCACAGTGAAAAATTCCATTGGTGAAATTGCAAGCGGCAATGCAGATTTGACCAAGCGCATTCCGAGTGCTGCAAATGACGAGGTTGGTGATGTGGTCAAAGGATTCAACCTGTTTGTAGAAAAACTTCAGGGAATCGTCACGAACCTGCAGAATTCAAAAAAGGATTTGATTGCCGTTGACAACAATCTGCAGGCCAGCTCACAGGATGCGTCCTCTTCTATCGTGGAAATTATATCCAACATCGAAAGCGTGAACAAGCAGATTGTCAATCAGGCCGGCTCGGTAAATGAAACTGCCGGTGCGGTCAATGAGATAAGCGCGAACATTGATTCACTTGAAAAGATGATTCAGTCCCAGGCGGCTTGTGTCACCGAGGCATCAGCAGCAGTTGAGGAGATGATTGGAAACATCAATTCCGTCAACAACTCCGTCGGCAAAATGATTGCGTCGTTCAAAACTTTGCAGGACCAGTCGAACGAGGGTTCCGCGACCCAGAACAACGCCAACGAAAAAATCATCCGCATTGAAGAGCAGTCGAAGATGCTACAGGATGCGAACACTGCCATCGCGAACATTGCCGAACAGACGAACCTGCTTGCCATGAATGCTGCCATAGAGGCTGCCCACGCTGGTGAAGCCGGAAAAGGATTCGCCGTCGTTGCGGATGAAATCAGAAAGCTTTCCGAAACTTCAACCGAGCAGTCCAAGACAATCGGCTCCGAGCTTCAGAAGATTCAGGTCACAATTCAGGAAGTCGTCGATGCCTCAAGCGACACAAACACGGCGTTCAGTGCAATCGCGCAGAGTATTTCCGACACGAGCCAGATTATCGAGCAGATCAAGGCGGCCATGGAGGAACAGCAGGTCGGCTCAAAGCAGATTATCAAGGCCCTGGAGTCGATGAACAATTCAACCACGGAAGTCCGTTCCGCCTCACAGGAAATGACGGAAGGAAACAAGCACATCCTTAGTGAGATTCAAAAACTACAGGTCGCAACCGACACAATGAAAGACAGCATTGAGGAAATGCAGATTGGTGCTGAAAGAATCAACAGGACGGGCGCGGATCTTTCGACAATTTCAAGCCAGGTCGGAAACAACATCAAAAAGATTGGTTCCGAAATCGACCTGTTCAAGGTCTGATGTTTTTGCGCAAGGGATAGTAGTGGCGGCACGAATGTGGCGTTCCGAAGGAATGGAGAGAGCCTTGCGAACGGAACCACGGATAGCCCGACCCGACAGGGTTGCGCCCCCCAAAAAAATCAAAAAAAAATTAAAAAAAATTGTAAAGTTTTTTTCAGTTTCCTCCGATATTGGTTTATGAAGGAACATGGGTGCTCAACTTCGCTGAAGACAACAGCCAGGCCTTCACGTAAAAGACTGTGGATGTAGCCTTGTAAATGCATTGCGCGGTCCTTTACAAACAGGCAGAAAGGATTTTGCCTGAATACACATAGTTCCACGGAGGAAAACACTATGGTTATTAATCACAACATGTCCGCAATGTTCGCTGGACGCTCAGTAAACGTAACAACAGGATCTGTCCAGAAGGACATGGAGAAACTCTCATCTGGCATGAGAATCAACCGTGCCGGTGATGATGCTTCAGGACTTGCCGTTTCTGAAAAAATGCGTTCACAGATTCGTGGTCTCAACCGCGCTTCAAAGAATGCCGCAGACGGAATCAGCTTTATCCAGACAACAGAAGGCTATCTCCAGGAGACAACAGATTTGATTCAGCGCATCCGCGAATTGGCTGTACAGTCAAGCAACGGAATCTACACTGACGAAGATCGCATGCAGATCCAGGTTGAGGTTTCTTCTCTTATCGCTGAAATCGACCGCGTAGCATCACACGCTCAGTTCAACGGCATGAACATGCTGACTGGCCGCTTTGCCCGTGAGACAGGCGAGAACTCTGTTACAGCTTCTATGTGGCTCCACATTGGCGCAAACATGGACCAGAGAACACGTGTCTACATCGGAACAATGACAGCAACAGCCCTTGGAGTACGCGAAATCGGAACAGAAGAGATTCTTTCTCTTGCAACTCCTGACGAAGCGAACCGCGCAATCGGAACACTTGACGAGGCTATCAAGATGCTCAACAAGCAGCGCGCAGATCTCGGTGCATACCAGAACCGCCTTGAATTCACAGTCAAGGGTCTTGACATCGCAGCTGAGAACCTCCAGGCATCAGAGAGCCGCATCCGCGACACAGACATGGCAAACCAGATGGTTGAATTCACAAAGAACTCAATCCTCGTCCAGTCTGGAACAGCAATGCTGGCACAGGCCAACGCACAGTCACAGACAGTCTTGTCTTTGCTGCAATAGTGTAGTATAATCTAAGCAGGTGCGGGTGTGCTGTATATATGGCGCATCCCCCTGCTGACTGTGCGGACTTTCTCGTTTTTTGGCCCTGCGACATCGGGGCTTTAAAATCAAGCAAAATACCATGAAAATCCGTTCAAATGGTCAGACTTTTCTCCAGATTTAGCTGGAGTTTGATCTTTGAAATGTGTTCCCCCATACGTTTATGACAGTATGGATTGTCACTCTGAAAAACAAAGTGACAGTTCCTGCTGTAAGGGGCTAAAACATCCGTCAGGGGCGCAAAAACTGTCGGATGCCCACATAAACGCGGCAGGCACCTTGGCATGAAGCCAGGGGTGTGCAAATCATGGAGGAACGAATATGGTTATCAATCACAACATGAGTTCAATGTTCGCAAACAGACAGCTGGGCATCAACAACAATGCTCTCCTGGGCAACATTGAAAAACTTAGTTCTGGTGAAAAAATTAACAGAGCTGGCGACGATGCTTCTGGACTTGCCGTATCTGAGAAGATGCGCAGCCAGATCCGTGGACTCAACCAGGCCAACAGAAATGTCAACAATGGAATCTCTTTCATTCAGACAACTGAGGGCTACCTGCAGGAGACAACAGACATCTTGCAGAGAATCCGCGAGCTGTCAGTTCAGTCTGCAAACGGAATCTACACAGAAGAGGACCGCATGCAGATTCAGGTGGAGGTTTCACAGCTTGTCGCAGAGGTTGACCGCATTGCAAGCCAGGCACAGTTCAACGGAATGAACATGCTTACAGGCCGCTTTGCAGAGAATTCAATTTCCGGACAGGTCATGCAGTTCCACGTTGGTGCAAACATGGATCAGCGCGTAAGTGCATTCGTTGGAACAATGTCAGCTGAAGCTCTGGGACTCAGGAGCGCAACTTCCGAGCAGATCAGCATTTCTACACCGGACAGCGCAAACATAGCGATTGGCACAATCGATAACGCACTCAAGCTCGTCAACAAGCAGAGAGCAGATTTGGGTGCATATCAGAACCGCCTTGAGACAGCATCAAAGGGAATCGCTATCGCTGCGGAAAACACTCAGAGTGCTGAATCAGTCATCCGCGACACAGACATGGCTTCCGCGATGGTTGAGTATACAAAGAACTCAATCCTCACACAGGCCAGCACCGCGATGTTGGCACAGGCAAACACACAGTCACAGAACGTGCTTGCCCTGCTTCAGTAGTCTGGAAAACTGCAATTTTATTGTGGTTTGAATGCATCTTTTGATGCACATCGTTGTTTAAGAGATATCTGGATGTCATCTTTTGAGTAACGATGGTATAAAAAGAGTGAGGAGGGGTGCGCCCCCTTCCCCCCTCTTTCTTTTTCAGGAGGAAAGTTCCATGAACACGATTAACGCGATTAATAGTTCAATTGGATCGATGGCAATGGATGGCCACAAAAACACTTTCTTCAACACCAATGTCGCTAAAGTTCAACAAGAATTGGCTCCAGCTGGTGCTGCAGAAGTAACGGATTATCTTGAAGCTAATTTGCATGACGTAAATGAGACTGTAAAGCAGCTTCAGGAATTATCGGATATGTTTCTCGGGCACACGGTCAAGTTCAGCGTAAACGATGAGCTTGGAAAAGTCATCGTCGAGGTTGTGGATCCGTCCACTAACCGGGTAATCCGACAGATTCCTTCAGAAGATTTGCAGAAAATACAAATCAACATGAAGCACACAATAGGACTGCTGTTCGACGATGTAATATAACTGGCTGTGCTGTCTTTATGGCGGCATAGTTTTACCATTTTCAAGGGGACGGGGATAAAATGGCAGACGGTATCAGCATTCCTGGCGTAACGGACAAGTACAAGACTAACGACCTCGTAGAAGCTCTTATGGAGACTGAGCGCATTCCACTCAAAAGGGAGCAGGCGCAGCTGGAGAAATACGAAGCGCAGCAAAGTGCGTGGCGTGATGTAAACCAGCGCATGAGTTCCCTGAGGGAAAGCGTCAAGTCTCTATATTCATTTGAGAACCCCTTCAGCAACAAGATGACAAGCTCATCGGACGAGTTTGCAATAACGGCGGACGCAAGCCGCAACGCTGACTACGGTTCATTCAAGATAGATGTTTTGCAGCCAGCATCGGCGGACAGATTTCTCAGCGGAAACATAGACCGCAACATGCAGATTGAGCGTGGAGTCTACACATTCACAGTGGGCGACAAGACAGTTTCGTTCAACTGGAAGGGCGGAAAGCTCTCAGATTTTGTCACGGCACTAAACAAGCGCGGAACGAATGTCATCAAGGCAAGCGTAATCGGAATCAGCTCGAAGGAAAAGGCGCTCCTCATTGAATCACTGAAAACAGGCGAGGAGAACAGGCTCATATTCGCGGACAAGGCCCTTGATTTGGCAAAAAGAATCGACATGGTGACGGAGACCATACCCGAATCGGAAAAGCTATCGTCAGACCTTTCCCAATACACCGCCCCATCCACACTGGATCTTGGGGACCAGGTCGGAATGCCCACTCTCACCAAAAAAGACGTAAAGACAGACGGAAAAACAATCACCATACCGCCACGGAACGGAATAGAGATTCCAATACCGGAGAGCGCGAAAAACTATGGCGACGGAAAAATAGAGTTCTCGTTCAAGGCAGAGACGGTTGACGACATCACCGACGAACTGAATTTTGGATTCAGCACACCCGACATGCTCAACCCGGGCTATGTGGAGTACAGGGGCGTGACTGTCTACAACGAGGAAAACGAGACCACCCTTGAGACAGGAGGTCCGGCATCCACTCCCCTTGTTCCAGTAGAGGACAAGCGTTATGTGTTCATAAAGAACTCGGACGGAAATGAAACCGAGCTTCCTCAGGAAAACATCTCATACACCGACGGAAAAACCAGGGTCGTGGTTCCGCTTCAGGACTACCCGGACGCGGTCAGCATAATAATCCGCAACAGCAACACGGGGAAGACCATTGCCATGACAGTTCCAGAATCCTACGACTCGGAAAAGGGAACCGGATTCACTCCGAACCATCCGATTGGCACAGCTTCGGACGCAATCGTAAAGTACGAGGGAATCACAATCACGCGCCCATCAAACGACATTGACGACATCATCCCGGACGTGACGCTGCATCTGCACGAAAAGACGGAAAAGACCGCGACCATAACAATAAATCCCGACAAGGAGAGCGCGAAGGACGCACTGATTACTTTTGTCGGAAAATACAACCAGGTCATGGCGGAGCTTAACATACTCACCACGAGCAAACCCGAGGTTGTGCATGAGCTTGACTACCTCAGCGACGACGAGCAGGAAAAGGAGATGGAGAAGCTTGGAATGTTCATAGGCGACTTCACCCTGACCAACGGAAAGTCACAGCTCCAGAGAATCACGTCCAACAACTATGACTACGGCTACGACTCCGACATAACAATGCTCAACCAGATTGGAATCTCGACCAACGCGAGCGGCGGAAGTTCCGGCTACAACGCATCCCAGTTGAGGGGATACCTTGAGATTGACGAAAAGAAACTGGACGCGCAGCTGGAATCCAACCTTGACCAGATAAAGGACCTCTTCGGATTCGACACGGACGGGGACCTGATTATCGACAGCGGCATTGGCTACCTGATGGACAAGCAGCTTTCCGCATGGACACAGACCGGTGGAATAATATCCACCAAGAACGACGCCCTCAAAACGCGGATAGACTCGTCAAATTCAAAGATTACTAAACTTCAGTCCCAACTTGACGATAAAGAATCAGAGCTAAAGCGAAAGTATTCCAATATGGAAAGCACTTTGAACAATTTGGAGAAGCAACAGACAACAGTCTCAAATTGGGCCGACTCACTGAACAATACCAGAAAGAAATGAGGTGATTCATGCAGCTGAAGGTTAACGACGCGCCGGTAGATATTACTCTGGAAGACGAAAAAACCGTCGGGGATTTTTTGAAGTCCTTTGAGGAAGCAATCGAAAAGGAGGACGCAACCACAACGGGCATAGTCCTTGACGGAAAATCAATTTCGGCTGACGAGATTGATGCCATACAGAACAAACCTCTGGAAGAGTCCACAAGCATAGAGCTCACGGTGATTTCAAAGCCACAGATTATCGAGTCATTCAGGGGCGACATTGCGTCCCTAACCGATTTAAGCAAAAAGCTTGGCGAAATCTCCGTGCTGATTCAGAGCGGAAAGGACGGAGAGGCTTTCTCCATAATCAACAGCCTTGCGAACGAGATGGCAAATTTTGTCCGGAACGCAAGACTCAGCGCGCTTTTCCCGGATGTTTACGAAAAAATCACGGTGGACGGAAAGGACCTCAACACATTCTTCGAGGACTTCTCAGTTATACTGAAGGAATTTGAGCAGGCTCTTTCGGAAAAGGACACCGTTACCGTCGGGGACCTTGCGGAATATGAAATCAATCCAAGGCTGCAGCAGATTATAGAGTCGCTCGACAAGTGCTGCCAGTAGCGGACAACACTGAGGTAGGCTATGAAATCCGAGGCGGCAGGCTCCCCTATACTTGCAGAACAGAATCCAACACTCTACTGGACCATAGTGATTTTGATTGCGCTTGCCGTTGTGGCCATAGTCCTGTCATTAATAATTAAAAGGATTGTGGCGTGGAGAAAATCAGCAAGATTCATTGAGTCCCGCAAAAAAAATTTCACAACCAAAAAGAACATCAACCAGATTTACAGAAAGGCATCCCTCACCGAGGGAGAGGCAAGACTTCTCTGGCACATCTGCAAAAAGAACAAGGCGCCGAACATTGTGTTCCTTAACATGGACGCGGAGGCAATCGAGGCCCTTATGAAAAAGCAGCACGGCGAAATGATTTCCAGGGGCGCAAGGGACGAGCAGATTGCGGAACTTTTCAGCCTCATAATCAAGCTGGAGCGTCTGAGAGAAGAGAACGCGGCCATCAGCTCTTCTGAAAGCCTTGCGGAAGGACAGGAACTTATCTACAAGGACAGGGAGGGAATCAACTGGACGTTCGTAATCACAAAGAACACCCAGCAGGGCATCTTTCTGGAGATTCCAAAAATGTTCTTCAACAGCGACCAGAAGCCGCTCCTCCATTCAAAATTCATTCTCACGGCAGTCGGAATAGGAAACTCGGCCTACTCCATGCAGACAAGGGCTGTCCGCTATGAGGAGGCTCTGGACGGAAAATACATTCTGGTGATAAAATCCCCATGCACGCTGGAGCCAATCAGAAGAAGAAAGTACAGACGCATGGACCTGAACACCCCCTGCATTTTCACGGAGATTGAGATGCGGGCAAAAAAGGGCGACAAAACCAAGGGATATGCCGAGCTTGGAGAGAACATCAACGGGACCATTCACGACATTTCCGCGGCGGGATGCAGCCTTTCGGGACGGAAGGACATTATGGGTGGACGCTACCTTTTGATAAAATTCCAGCTTGGGGAAAAGGACATGGAGCTTACCGGAATCATCATCTCCACGACAAAAAATCTGGAGGACGGCTCCACCGACTACCATGTGAAGTTCACCGACATACAGCTTTCCGTCAAAAACCATATACACGCCCATGTCTATGGGTACACCACGGCCAAGGAGGAGAAATAAACTAAATTTTCGTTGGCAACATCTAAAAAGTCACTGGAAATGAGTTTTTAGAGAAGTCCTGTTGTAATTCTACGAAATTTGGGTTATCCTATAAGGTATGAAAGTCTTAGAAATCAATTCAATTTCCAAAGAGGAAGGATACATCTACTACTTCAACAAATACAGGGGAAACGCTGTCCTTGACATACTCTCCCAGAAAGTCACCGTGCCTGTGAGGTTCAGCATAGAGGTAAATCCGCTCGGAAAAAGGAACATAGAAATAGATTCCCTCCCACAGAGCCTGAACTATCCAGTGATGCCGGTCAAAAAGTCTCTAAGGGAATTCATCGACGACCTGTACAAAAAGGGCGCGCTTCCACAGGTGTGATTATGTCCGCCCTTGAATTCAGAACACGCACCCCGGAGGAGACTGTAGCCCTTGGAGAAAAGATTGGCCAGCACCTTAAGCCGGGTGACATAATCGCAATGACAGGGACCCTTGCCGCAGGAAAGACCACAATCACAAAGGGAATAGCAAAGTCTCTGGGCATTGAGGACTGCATCACAAGCCCCACATTCTGCCTCATAAGCGAGTACAATGGAAAAAACATGCCGCTCTACCACATGGACGTTTACAGGCTGGATGGCGCGGAGGATTTCATCAACCTGGGCGTGGACGACATGCTCTATGGCGACGGGGTGTGCATAATCGAGTGGAGCGAAAAAGTAAAATCGGAGCTTCCGTCAAAGACAATATGGATGACCATAACACCATCCGGCGACGGTGAGCGAACAATACGGATTGAGAACTGGAAAAACGGGAGCATAGACTGATGAACGCGCTTGCAATAGACTGCGCCGTGTCAAAAATCGCTGTTGCGGCAAAAAGGGATTCAAAATCGGTGAAACTTGTTCTGGACATTGGCTCAAGGCAGTCCGAAAAACTTCTGCCGGCGGTTGACTATGTAATGTCCGAAATGGAGATGGACGCTGGCGAACTTGACTACACAGTTTCGACTCTTGGTCCGGGAACTTTCACAGGACTCAGGCTTGGACTAAGCACGCTGAAGGCCCTCACACTTTCGCACGGAAAACCGCTCTACGGAGTCCCCTCGCTTGACGCATACAGATGGCCGCTAAGGGAAGAAAAATCCATGGTCCTGAGTCTCATAACGGCAAAGGAGGAGGAGTATTTCTGCGCGCTCTATTCCGGTGGAAAAAAGATTCTGGAAGATTCTGACCTAACGCTACAGGAGATTTTAAAGCTCTTCACAGCAGAAGATTCCGTCACACTATGCGGACCGGGAGCGAAGGATTTTTTTGAACAGGCATCGCAGATTCCGGGAAGCCCCGACATGAAGCTTGTCTCCCCCACCCCTGACTGCGCGGACTCTCTCTTTGAGATTGCGGAAAAGATGATTTCAGAAAACGCATCACCGATGGCGGACTACGACGGTCCTGTGTATGTCAGAAAAAGTGAGGCGGAGATTGT
>DGGQ01000013.1:1010-38872 GCA_002392275.1 Treponema sp. UBA3870 | reverse complement strand
CTAGAAAATACGATGTTTAAAAGCATGCAATTTCGGGCTTTTAAACTCGACGGCAACTTCTAATTTCAAAAGAGAGTTTTTAGAGGTTGCCATAAATCTTACAGTCCCTTTTCATCAATCTCGGACTGGCTTCCTTCATCGCTTCCAGTTTCCGAGCCTTCCCCCTCTCCGGCCAGCTCATCAGGATTTTTCCCGTCATCCTCAACCGGGCGCGGAGTCAAAAATCCACCGAAAACCCATCCGTCAATCTTGTCCACGGACACACCGTAGTACCAGAAGTCTGTTATTCCATAGAGGGTCTGGCTTCTTGCGGTCCTTCTTATGACAGTAAAATCATCGTCGGTGGCAAGGGTTCCCACGGAGTTTCCGACGGTGGACGGCATGTCACGTATATGGATGTAGCCGGAGTCAGCATAATAGAAGGTCTGGGTCGGAACATCGACTTCCCCGGCGAGCGACAGGTTTGCGGAACGGTTGAGCCTCATCTCGGCTTCGCCAATCATCTCAAGAACATTGCCAGTGACATTCAGATCCTTCACGGACGAAACAATCTGCCTCTTCTGCGAGTAGCTGTATGTGTTTTCGGCAAGCGTAAGCATCTCGATTGCCTTGATGTCGTCACGGTTTGCACTAACCCTGTCGGCACGGACATATCCACGCAAAATGCTCTGGGAATCCGCGCTGTAGTACGCAATCTCGCTCATGCTGATTCCACCGACAATCTCGTAGCTCTTTCCCACCGCAAGCACCTTTCCGCTCGCAAGAAAAGTTCCGTTGATGTCAGCAAGATTTCTTGTCCTGTAGATTGCAGCCGACGGTACCGTTATGATTCCGGGAACCATTCCAAGGGCAATCCTTCCGTCAAAGATGTAGCAGTCCCTGTCCATGTAGTCTATACGGATAAAGTTTCCGCTCTGCTCCATGCGTCCCGAAATCCACGTGAGGGTCTGGACCTGCATTCTGTAGTCCGATGTCGCCCTGACCTTTATCTCCGCTCCGACACCAAGAGTCTCCTTTGTGTCAACAAGTTTGCCATCGTCACCCATCTGCCAGAGAATGCAATTGTCCTGCAGGACCACGGCATCCGTCTCATAATACTTTCCACTCTGCGCGGCTGCTGAAAAAAAAGTGAACGCAAGAACAAAAACCGCGCCAATTTTTTTGATTCCGCCCATCATCTCCCGCTCCATGACTGAAGTTCCTTAATATTGTCCTCAAGCTCGTTCAGAATCTCCACGGGCACATCCCCGCGTCCAGAATACTGGGCATATTTTTTAGAGACCTGAATCATCGCAAGGTGGGCCGCGCTGTTGTCTATGTTTGAAAGCCGAACATACCCGTCCTCATACTCACCAGGATTTGCAGCAGGAACCTTTATGTGTCCAAATTTCTGCCCCTCGGCGTACTCCCGCGTGTTCTCGCATTGGCCAACAAAAGCCACGATTGTATCAGGCAGGAGCCTCTTTTCATGCGGGGCATCGGCATCTGGTTTTTCATAAAAAAAGACATCCGTTCCAGTCTCCAGCACATAATAGGGAAGAACATCAAGAACAATGCTGTCAGAATCAACCCAGAGATACATGTCGTCAATCTTTACGCGGATATAGTCCTTCGTTTCGTCCCCGGACTGTAGTTTTTTTGTCTCGGGGTTTCCGTTGGAAGTTGAAACTTCAACCATGGTCCCCGGAATCACTTCGGAAAAATATGAAACAGTGTCGGAGCCGGAGATGTTCCAGAGCGCGCCGGAAAAAATAACCCCGTGCGGAACCGTCACCGTGTTTTCATCCTTTTTGGTAGATTTCGGTGAAGCCCTTTTTCCCCCCTGGTCCTTCGAGCATGCCGACGCAAAAAACAGAGCGAACACGCACACAGCAAAAACGCCCACCGTGAATCTGTTTTTCATTTGGCGGCCCCTAAAAATGTATCGAGACATTCAGTCCCATTGGCAGGGCCGCCAGGGCGACCTTCGGATTTCCAGTCTTCTCGCTGTAGTCCGCAAATTTTTCATTGGCGAACGCAAGGAAGGTGTGTGCAAACGGGACAAGGAATCCACATGCCGAACCAAGGGCCGCACCCGCAAGAACGTCGGTAAAGAAATGGTTTCCGCTGGTCATTCTGAGAATTCCGGTCCCGACCGCGATGGCATAGGACGTGGCAATCACCGGGATTTTCCAGTTCGAGTCAGGATAGTACGTGCAGAATGTATAGCTTAGGAACGTCGCGCCGGCAAAAGCGTTGACCGTGTGTCCACTTGGAAGTGAAAACTCGAAGTCGTGGTGCTTAATCGCCGATGTGTCGTATGTGCTGAAATACATATACGGGCGCACCCTGAGGGCATTGATTTTCATGGTCTCCTTGATGGCGTTGGCGGTCAGAAGCGTCTCCGCATACATTACGGCAAGCGTCGCGCCATCCTTTTTCGGCAGATTGCTGAAAAGAAATTCCATTCCGAAAGTCACAACAGGAAGAACAGCATCAAAAATGGAAGTGCCGGTTCCAATATTGTCCAGAACCTTGTTGTACGGATTCATTGCCCACCGGTCGATTTCAGGAACATTGGCCCGGTCATAGACATAGCCCGGAACATGCTCCGGATAAGTACCAAAAGCACGCACAAGATTTGCGCTCAAAAAACCTGCGAGAGAAAGCCCCACAGTAATGGAGTCCGCTATTGGATTCAGCTCGAACGGCGACTTCTGTGAAAAACTTATGCACCTCTCATTTTCGGGAATGGGTCTCTGGAAAATGCCCGGCTGCTCGTCGATTATAACCACGTTCTGGGCAAATGATGGAAACGCCGTAAACAAAAGAACCGACGCCACCGCAACGGAAAAAATCTTCTTAGTCTTCATAATCCCCTCCACGCCACCTTGATCCACGCTCGGAATCCTGGTTCCTGGAATAACGTCTCTCGCCGGACCTTGGACCGGCTCTTCTGTAGTCCCTCGGGTCAGGTCTATTTTCTCCACGTCCCCGGTCGGACCTTCTGTAGTCTCTTGGATCTGGCCGCCTGTCATCCAATCTTGAGTTCTGCCTTCTCTCGTCGAACCTTGATTCGGACCTTCCCTCGTCATGCCATGGCTCGCGTCTTCTGTCACTGTTTTTTGGCTCCGGCCCATCGTTTTCGCAAAGCCTTCTTCCCGCCATCTCGTACATCAAAACTGCGGACGCCTGCGCGACATTCAGGCTCTCAACCGAACACTCACGGTTTTCCGCGCCAAATGGAATCAAAACAAGGTGGTCCACATTTTCACGGACGGCATTGGATATTCCGGTCTCCTCGTTTCCAAGCACGGCAAGCACAGGCATGTCCAAATCCATGCGTTTGATGCCGCCCACACGCTCCTTCGCGTCCAGTGCCGTGCCAAGCCTCAACATTCTTCCCTCCATGGCGGCCAGAAGCTTGGGTATGGATTTTATAGAATACACGTTGACAAACTCCATGCCACCCTCGGCAACCCTGTAGGAGCTTGTGGTGATTGATGACTGCGCCTCGTCCAGCGGAATCACGATGTTCTTGACACCAAAAAAAGCGGCAGAACGCACTATCGCGCCAAGATTGTTCGCATTTCCCACGCGGTCCAAAAGAATTGCGTCCTCCTTCTGCTCCACCCATCTTTCGGTGATGTCCGTGTTCAGCGGAAGGATTTCCGGCATCTCTATCATGGCCACGACACCCTGATGGTGGACGGATCCACAAAGTTTTTCCAGTTCCTCCGGCTCAACCAAATTGTAGGGACGCTTCTCCGCGGAAAGTTTTTTGCAAAGCCCCCCAAACAATGGAGCGCGCTGCTCCGTAAAATAGAGTCGCTGGATTTTCTGCCAGTTTCTTTTTTCAAGAGTCTTAACAGCCGCAAAACCACAGACGGCAAGTTCATCATTCAAAGTGTTCTTCATTCCTATATTATAGAACATAAAAGTATCAAAGGGCAAGCCACTATCGCCCACCTTTTTTCACCGCCGAGAGCAATTTCTTTTTGAACGTGGCAGGCCAGAGGGAAAGCTTGGTCTGGAAACTCTGCATGGCCATCCATTTTTCACTGCGACATATTTTTGGAACCGGGGCGCGTCTTTTGAGTCCACAGTCGATTCTTCCGAACCACGGCCAAAGACAGGTCCTCAAAAGCCCCTCCCGCTCCAGCAAATCCAGAATCAGCGCAACATCCCCATGCTCCCAGACGCACATACCGAAAACCGGAGCGTCACGCCTGTTGAAAAAAGCAACAAGCTCGCCAATCAACTCCTCGCGCCTGAACAACTTGCGGTGCCGGTAGACAAAATCAAGAACAACAGCAGCATCCTGCGGAGTCCCCCATGGAAAAGTATCCGAACAATCTGCCGGAGCTCCACCATGGTCGCAGATGTCGCACCCATCGCACACAGTCTTTTCCCCTCCAAGAGCATCCAGAAGCACCTCCCGCCGGCATGTCCTGCTTTCGGCAAAAGTCTTCATAACCCTGCCCCGGCTACCAGGTTCAAAGGCAGCAAATTTTTTAGAATCCACCGGACTCCACAAAAGTATAGCCCGCCCGATTGAACCATCCCTGGCCGCCCTTCCAGCCTCTTGAATATAGGCCTCCGCATTTTCCGGACACTCAAGATGGATTACCGTGTGTATGTTCTTTTTATCAACACCCATTCCGTAGGCGCAGGTGCAGCACAGAATCGCGTCATCCCTTCCGTAGAACCATTTTTCAGTGGCAGTCTTTTCCTCCCTTTCCAGACCCGCGTGGTAAAATCTTACCCGGTCCCCTCCATAATAAAACGCAAGCTCCCTGGCCATGTCCTCAGATTTTGCCCTGGTTCCGCAAAAAACAAGGAGGGGCTTCTGCTCCAGAATTGCAAGCCTGAACGCCGCCCTTCTTTTGTTGTAAGCCATCACGACATTGTAGTGGATGTTCGGACGGTCGCTGTCGCTCCTGACAATATGGGCCTCGCCATCAAAAAGGACCTCCGAGACCCTGGCAAGAACAGTCGGGGATGCAGTGGCGGTAAAGGCCGTGACAGTTTTCACTCCAAGCTCCCGTACAATTTTCCCCAGACCAAGATAGGCGGGACGGAAAGTGTCGCCCCATTCGCTTACACAGTGCGCCTCGTCTATGGCAATGTGGCTGATTCTGCACTCCGACAGCCGCTCGACAAGGCTTTTGCTCTGAAGAACCTCGGGATTTGCCAGAATGATTTTCGCCCCGGCATCTATCTTACGGAAATTCTCCTCCCTCTCGGCCTCGCTCTGTTCCCCCCGGAAAGTCACCGACACAATTCCAGCCTCGTCCATGCGTCTCTTCTGGTCCGCCATCAACGCAAGCAGAGGATAGATTACAAGCGTCGCACCCGGCAAAAGCAGGGCCGGGACCAAGAAGCACAGGGATTTTCCTGCACCGGTCGGCAGAAGCACAATCTGGTGTCCCGAGCAGACAACATCGTTCAAATCCGTCTCACCAACCGGAAAGTCCTTTTCATGCACATTTTCCGCTGAATCCATTATGTTCGCAATAACCAGACGCTGCCACGGAAAAAGATATTCAATCCCGAAAGCCTTTCTCGCGGCATCGGTAACAAAATCGCCATCCACCAAAACAGTCCTCCTGAAAAAATGCGTGCAACAAAAACCAAGGGAAATGCTGATTAATGCTTCCATATTGATCAACATTCTCCAAGGCCTTCACATAATAGTATTCCGTGGAATTCAAAAATGTTCACAAATCGAAGAAAAAATCTAAAAAAGATTGCCGTAACCTTCCAGCGTCCTGTTGATTTAAATTTCGCGGAGGGGGCTTTATAAAATCCATCAATAGATTTATAATTGACAGATGGAAACTCTAAAAAGCCATTGGAAATGATTTTTTAGAGATGTCCCAAAAAACAAGAGACCCAGGAGGAACATAATGAAGAAATTTTTGGCATCAATTTTGGCGGCAACCGTGATTGCAGGGGCTGCATCTGCCCAGGCGGGAACCCAGCTCCAGACCGTATCGGCGCAGAAAGGAATCCAGATAAACGGGCTCAAGAAAATCCAGATTTCCCTCAAGAGCGAGAGCATCACGATCAGACAGAACGAGGATACAGAGGACAAGACGCTCAACATCGAAATCCTCTCCAACTACACGGCAATGTACCCAGTCCTCAAGAACGACGGAAAGTCCATCAAGATTGAGCAGAAGGACAACACGGGCAAACTGAAGGACAGGGTCTGCGAGGTGAACATAACGGTCCCGAAGGATTTCAAGCTCCAGGAAATCAAAATCAACACCGAATCATCCGACATCACGATTGCAGATTTCCGCACACAGAAACTGGAGATTGGAACAAAATCCGGCGCGGTCAGCCTCACAAAAGTTGAGTCGAGCGATTTCTCCGTCTCAACAGAAAAAGGCGACCTGACAGTGAGGAACAACAAGGTTGAAAAGACGGCGAACATGAAATCATCAAGCGGAAGCATGACAGTCACAAATCTTGTTGCGGACGAAATCATCACGGAGACGCAGAAGGGAAACGTCAGGCTCAGCGACATCACGACAAAAAAGATTTCAATCAACGCGGACAAGGGTGTTCTGGATTTGAACATGAGCAAACTTTTTGAAAAGGATTCCGAAATCCGCGTGAGTTCTGGAAACGCAAAAATCTATCTTCCGGCGAACTCAACATTCTGGACAAGCGGCAGTGTTGACAGGGGCAGATTCCGCTCGGAGTTCTCCCAGGATTCCAAGGGTCCCCTTCTCAACATAAAGGTCGGCGGTGGAGATATGCAGATTATAAAAGGCTCAGGCCTTTAATCGCTGGCGACTTTATCACAAAAGATTTTTAGCTGCTGATTTGACCTGCTGATTTTATCCCGGTTTCATTTTGAGGCCGGGATTTTTATTTTGAAAGCTATGAAAATGCGATATTTAAAAGTCTGCAATTTCTGGCTTTTAAACTCGCACATTCGCTATTTTTGCAGTCCATTTTTTGCGGCGGCCGCTACAATTTCAAGTGCGCGTCTGTATCCCCTCTTGAATTCAACGGCAAGCAGCGCCTTGAGCTCTTTTGCGGCATCCTCGGAGCTGTATATAAAGTTGCTGAAATCCAGACTAAGCATGGTGGCGTTGGTTATTCCAATCTCGTCCAAAATTTTTGAGCGGGTGAGTATGATTCCGGCCTCATCGTTGTTCTGCCTACATTCCTTAAGTTCGCAATACAAATTTTCCAAAGTCTTTGTGTCCATAATTCTTCTCCATAAAGATGACGATAATTTTCGGAAAAACTTTTCTGTCCTATCAATATCGGAACATTTTGATTCTCTCTCCACAAAAATTAAAAAAAACTGTATAATATTTTTTATGAACAAACTGAATCCCGTTCCCGAAATCATCAGAAAAAAAATAAAATCCCTGGACACCGTTTTTGTTTTTCCAACGCAGATACCCGCAAACCTGTGGGCTGACTGGGCAATATCGAACACAGACACAAAGGCTGTCCCCATGGAACGCTTCATAGCGTGGGACGACTTCAAGGGCGAGGCGATAAAATCAAAACAGCAGGACCGCCGTTCAATTCCCGGAGCCATGCGCACAATTTTTTCCGCCGACCTAATTGAAAAAAACGCCAAAGAAAAATTTCTTTCCTACATAGTCACAAAGGAGTTCGCAGATTCGGCATCGAGTTTCACGGAATGGATTGCGGGGATACTCCCTTCGCTTGCAATGTGGAAAAAACTTTTTGACTCAAAAAAACTCAAGGCGGATGACGAGGACCGTGACTACATGGAAATCTATTCCAGATACAAAAATTTTTTGGACGCGCACGAGCTTTTTGACCCCGCATGGGAGACCCCACCTTTCAATCCTCAGGGCAAGCGGTATGTAATTTTTTTCCCCGAAATAATAATGGACTACCTTGAGTACAGGGAGATTCTTGAAAGCGCGGACGAAATTGAAATCATCCATGTTCCCGAGTCCGAACAAAAACCGGCGGGACATTTTTATTCAAACTCACGCGCGGAGCTAAGGCAAGTCTGTCTCTGGCTCAAAAAAAATCATGACGAAAAAAAAATCAGCTGGCAGGACATGGCACTCAGCGCATCCGATTTGGAAACATGGTGGCCGTACATAGACCGCGAGATGGATTTGTATGGAATACCGCACGTGCAGAAAAATGGTTCGTCGCTTACATCTTCCCCCGCCGGAAATTTTTTTAGGCAGATTCAGTCCTGCGTTTCCGAAAACTTTTCTTTCGAGAGCATAAAAAATTTATTGCTGAACACGTCGCTTCCGTGGACGGATTTTGATTTGAACCAGCGTCTCATCCGTTTTGGACAGGAGAACAACTGCATCTGCTCTTTTGAAAATGGAGAAGACATCTGGGAAAAATCTTTCGCGAATCCTTTTGACGGAACAAGCGTTGACCAACGGCTGATTGAAATGTACCACGCCATGAAAAATATTTTGACATCAATTGTACGGGCAAAAAGTTTTGATGAAATCCGCTCAAACTATTTTACATTCAGGACACATTTTTTTGACGTGGAAAATTTTACAGAAAACAGCGACAGGATTATAAGCCGTTGCATTTCGGAGCTTGGCTCTCTTATAGATTTGGAAAACGATTTTCCAGACTGCAAGGTTCCATCCCACTACAGTTTTTTTGTTGACTTCATTTCCGGGAAAAACTATGTTCCGCAGACAGAGGAACAGGGGGTGCAGATTCTTCCGTACAGACTTTCGGCTCCCGCGCCATTCAGGATTCAGGCCGTAATTGATTCAAGCCAAGCTTCACTTTCCGTAATCTACAGGCAGCTTGCTTTTTTGAATGATGAAAAAAGACTGAACCTTGGTTTTGGTGACGACGCAAACGTTTCGGACAAATTCATTACTCTCTACAATCTGAACTCGATTGACGGAACAATTTTTACAGCCGCCGAAAAAACTTTTACGGGCTACGCGCTTGTGTCCGCATATCTTGATGAAAATGACCTGCGAAAAACAAACGATCTTGAAAATCTGGACAGCCTGGACCCATACATTTCCGAGCGCGAAAGCATTCTAGACAAAAACATTGCGCTCCCCAAAAAAATTATGGCGACCGCGAAAAATGGTTTTGAATCATGGAAGGCAATGCAGAATCTTGACGAAAACCGAAACCCACATTCCGATGCGGAAAGCAAAATTGCGGCACTGATAGACGAAAGGCTCACGGAAAATGGAAAAGTAAAAATCACATACTCGCGTTTAAAAAGTTTTTACAACGACTGCCACGATTTTATGGAAAAATATGTGCTGGGTCTTGAAGAGGAGACAAGCGCGGCTGATTTGACAAAACCATTTTTAATTGGAAACCTGAACCACAAGATTCTGGAAATCTACTGCAGGTCGCTTTTAAAAAAATCTCTTCCCCTGTCCGTCGATGAAAACAAAACCCTCGACGGAAACCGTCTTTCAATTTTGAGGGGCGCAATCAAGGAGGCCATTGATGAAATCCAGACGAGCGTCCTTTCAAGGCAGCTGATTTTTTCTTCTATAAAAAATATTGAGGAGCAGATGGTTTGTTCAGTCACTGAATTTTCGGAAGCATTCTGCGGCTATGAAATTCATGCGGTGGAAAAATCATACAAATATTTCCCCGATGGAAAAAAATATTTTTTTGATGGAAAGGTTGACTGCATACTGAAGGACCCGCTCACAGGAGAATGTGTTTTGATTGATTTCAAGACTTCCGAAAAGGCAATCCCGAGCGACAGTTTTTTTGCGGACGACGATGTGATTGTCCCCGACTTCCAGATGCCAATCTACATTTATCTTCTGGAAAATCAGTCCCAACCCCTGCTGATTGAAAACTGTGCGTTCTACAATATCACCGACGCAAAAACCGTTCCCGTTATTGGCGAGCTTGTTGGCGCGGACACTGCAAACAGTCTTTCAGAAAGCACAAAGCGTTTTCTTTCGCAATCGGAATTCTATGCGGAAAAAGTTTTGTCGCACGACATAGATTCAAAACCTTCCACGGAACTTTGGATTGAAAGTCAAATGAAAAAAGGAACCCATTCAACAAGTTCGGTTACGGCGCAGGATTAACAGACCACAGCAGATTTTTTTTGGAGAAGCAAATGTCGGAAGTAAAATTTGATAAATCACAGGAACAGGCAATCAGCATAGAAAAAAACACAGTTGTCAGTGCGGGTGCAGGCTCAGGAAAAACGTCCGTACTTGCCGCAAGATTTTCACATCTGGTTCTGGATAAAAAATATGGCGTTGATGAAATCCTCACGCTCACTTTTACAAAAAAAGCAACCATTGAAATGTACGACAGAATCTACAGGACGCTCAAAGAAAAAAATCCAGACTCCGTTCGTGATTTCCACAAGGCGAACATAAAAACTTTGGACAGCTACTGCGCGTATATTGCAAAACTTGGAGCGCACTTTTACGGAATCAGTCCGGAGTTCACCGTTGACAATGCGGCAGCGGAGGAAACAATTTCCAGCATGGCACTCCCGTTCATTCTCCAGCACAGGGACAATTTTGCCCTCCAAACTTTTCTGACTCCGCAAAACTATCAGGCCGTGGCAAAAGATTTTTTTGTAGCACCAATGCTCAACGCCTCAACCATTTCTTCACCTTTTGATTTCAGGGGCGACCTTGAAAAACAGCGGACCAAAATCACGGAGGACTGGAGCGAATGTTGCAAACAGATTTTGGATTCCATTGACGAAACAAAAAAATCGCTCGACGAGTACGAAGGAAACAGGGGAACAAAATTCATAACGGAACTGACAAAGGCCGTGGAAAAAGATTTTCCAGAAATCCCCGTGATAGGCAAAGAGACTTTTGAAAATGCGGACAGCTCCTTGCTTGTTGATTTCATAAACTGTTTTGAGGATTTCGCAAACATTTCTCTCAAAGGAAAATGTCCTCAGGAATTAAAGGAATGTGTTTACAAAATCCGGGAGCTTTTGCAGACACTCTACTCGATTACAAATTTTGTTTCCGGCTCAAAGATTGCTTCTGGCATTACAAATTTAATAGAAGAGTTTCAAAAAACATCCAACGAAATAAAGCGAAAAAATTCTGTACTGACATTTGCGGATGTCTCATCGCTTGCACTAAAAATTTTGATTGAGCATCCAGAAATCAGGAAGGCCGAGAAGAAAAAATACAAATCAATAATGATTGACGAATTTCAGGACAACAATGACATGCAAAAAAAACTTCTTTTCCTTCTTGCAGAAAAAGAGGACAGGATGGAAAAATCTGTTCCGGCTGTGGACGAACTTTGCGCTGGAAAACTTTTTTTTGTAGGAGACGAAAAGCAGAGCATCTACAGATTCCGTGGCGCGGATGTCAGTGTGTTCCGTGGACTCTCCGATGATTTTAGGGACGGACATTTAAAGCTACAGACAAACTACCGTTCAAGTCCTTCGCTGATTGCCGCGTTCAACACTATTTTTGGAGGAAGAACATATCCTCTGGACACAAACAAAAACTGCGCCTTCATTCCATCAATTTTTTACAGCAAAGACGAGGACGGAATTCCAAAATACGAGCCTGTATACACCGATGCCGAAATCTCCAACGCGGACAGGGACAGGATTTCAAAAATGGATGACGGTGAAATAAAGAAATTTTACGAACCAAAGATTCATTTTGCATTTTATGAAAAAAATTCCTCGCAGAATGGGGACATGCTTGTTGACGACGAAGCCCAGTCGCTTTGGACCGTGCGCGAAATAAAAAAACTTGTCGAAGAAAAAAATGTCGATCCGAACGACATCGCAATTCTTTTCAGAAACTACAAGTACCAGACCATGTATGAAAAAAATCTTCTGTACCTTGGCATACCCTACAACACTGAAACGGTCACAGGCTTTTTCAATAGCGCGGTTGTCTCCGACGTGATTTCATTTTTACGTATATGCACGTATCCAAATGACTTTTATGCATTTGAAAAAATTCTGCGCTCGTCAATTGTAAATCTTTCGGTCCAGGAATCCAACGCTGTCCTTGCCCAAAGTGAAAGCGCATTCTCCGCCAACGCAAAGAACATTTTGCAGGGAAAATCCGCGGAGCGTTATGCACACGCAAAAAGTATTTACGAAAAACTTTCCATCCAGTCCAAGGATCAGCCGATTGCAAAAACAGTCAGCGATTTGTGGTACGGCTTTGGCTACAGATACGAGACTCTCTGGAATCAGCGCGCGACAATGTATTCGACACTCTACGACAGAATTTTTGAGCTTGCAAGAAACGCGGACGGCGCGAGCAAAAATCTTTCGGACTTTGTGGACAGCGTAAAAACTTATGAGGACGAATCAAAACATCTTGACGACATGGACATTCCGATGGAGCAAAAGCCTGGCGTTCACCTTATGACAATCCACAAAAGCAAGGGACTACAGTTCAAGTATGTTTTCATACCGAACATCGACCACGGAAGCGCGAAGGACAAAAACTCGTCGAAGGTTTTTATCTCCAAAGAATTTGGTCTTACGGTCAACACACCAAGGGACCCTGCCATAAAATCAAAGTCAAACTATTTTTGGGATTTAATTTCCGAGGAAACAAAAAACATGGCGCAGGCTGAACTGAAGCGTCTGGTCTATGTAGCAATCACACGCGCAATTGAGGAAGTTTATATCACCGGTTGCAGCGGTGGACGAAAAATGTCGGACAGCATTCTTTCGTTGGTCTCTCCCGCGCTGGAATACTTTTCTTCGGACGAAAACATTGCTTACAGTCCGTTCACAGTTGAAAAAATAGAAGCAATGGAAAAACCTGTCGCCCTTGATTTTGTAAGCGGAAAGTCGGATGTAATCATGCGGCTTGAAGATTCCTACAAAAATGCGGTCCCGATTGAAAAAGAGATTGAGGAAAAAAAATACATAAGTCCGAGCAAACTTGTTTCCGTCCAAGACGAAACAGATTCCCGACATGAAAATGAGAGGACAAAATCTGTAGACGGATTCAGTGAAATCGATGAAATTCTGGAAAAGAAAAAAGGATTCTCGGCTGCCGACTTTGGAACAATCGCGCACGGATTTATGGAAGGCGCAATCAACAAATGCGAGCCAAAAATTTCGGAGCGCAGCATCGCCGGTCTTGAGGGAAACAAAAAATATCTGGACACAATAATGGACTGCTGCAAAAACATGGCGGACGGATTCTTAAAAACAAAAGTCGGAATGGAGGCCTCAAAATCAAAATGGCACAAGGCGGAGTACAGTTTCAAAAGTGTTGACGGCGAGAAAATTGTCAACGGCCAGATTGACTTGGTATATGAAAATCCTGAAGGAGAATATACGGTTGTCGATTACAAGACCAACCACGAAATAAAACCGGAAATTTATTACGAGCAGCTTTCCTGCTACAGACATGCGGTCAGCCAGATGAGAGGCGTGCCACCAGAAAAAGTTCGCTGCGTGCTTTACTATCTGAGGCACGGAAAGGATGTGGACATTACGGACATGTGCAGATAGAAAAAAATATACGAAAAAAAAACGGTCCAGCAAAAAAATGTTGGACCGTCTTTTATTTTAATAGCGACTAAAATCTGGTTCTATTTGTTCAGATACTCAACGACAAGCTCGCCCATCTTTTTTGTTCCGACAAGTTTTCCCGCCGCTGAGATTTTTTCCCTGTCGTCACCAGCAATGTCACCTGTGCGCCATCCATCATCAAGGACAGAATTCACAGCATCCTCAATTGCCTTTGCCTCGGTCTCAAGACCAAAGCTGTAGCGGAGAAGCATTGACGCAGAAAGAATTGTCGCAAGTGGATTCGCCAAATCTTTTCCTGCAATATCTGGTGCCGAACCGTGGATTGGCTCGTAAAGTCCAGGTCCCTTTCCATCTCCCAGGGAAGCAGATGCCAACATTCCGATGGAGCCGGTAATCTGGGATGCCTCGTCGGTGAGAATATCTCCGAACATATTGCTTGTCGCGATTACATCAAACTGGCGTGGAGCGCGAACCATCTGCATTGCCGCGTTGTCGATGTAGAGGAAATCAAGTGTGACATCGGAATAATCCTTGTGGACTTCCTCAGCCACTTTTCTCCAAAGACGTGACGAGTTCAAAATATTCGCCTTGTCAACAACCGTCAGATGCTTTTTTCTGTTGCGGGCAAACTCAAATCCCATGCGGACTATGCGCTCGATTTCTGCCCATGTATATTTTTCTGTGTCCCACGCAGTCTTTCCATCCTCGGAGGTTCCCCTGTCGCCAAAGTAGATTCCGCCTGTCAGCTCGCGCACAACCAAAATGTCAAGGCCAGTTCCGACAATCTCATCCTTCAGCGGACATGCCGCCTTGAGCTGCTTCCACATTACAGCGGGACGAAGGTTCGCATAAACTTTCATTCCACCGCGAAGTCCAAGCAGAGCCTTTTCCGGACGAATCTCAGGGGCAACATTGTCCCACTTTGGTCCACCGACCGCACCAAGAAGAACCGCGTCACTTTTAAGACAGATGTCCAGCTGGTCCTGTGGAAGAGGTTTCCCCCACTTGTCGATTGCGGCTCCACCGGCCACAACGTTTGTGTAGTTCCACTTGTGACCAAATTTTTTTGCCACCACGTCCAAAACCTTTACGGCTTCCGCGACAACATCAGGTCCGATTCCATCTCCAGGAATCAAGGCAATGTTCTTTTCCATTCTATTTCTCCCATAAAAAAAATTCTAAATGAATTTCTGGTATTTTTTCTCTATGTCCTTAATCAGCTTGTACTCGAACGAATCCACAAGGGCCATCCATGAAGCCTCAACAACGTCGCAGCTCACACCCATCGTTGTCCATGAATCGCTTCCGTCGGAGCTTTCAATCAAAACACGGACACGGCTTGCGGTTGCGCTTTTGCTGTCAAGGACACGTACCTTGTAGTCGGTCAGGCGGATATGGTCAACGCTCGGATAGAAAGTCTTCAGAGCGGAACGGAGAGCGTTGTCAAGAGCATTGACAGGACCGTTTCCCTCTCCCGCGGCAATCTCGATGTGGTCGTCAACGGCAATCTTCACCTGGGCAAAGGAGTAAAGTCCCTCCTCGACAAGAGGAATCTCTCCGCTGGTCTTGTAGTAGTGCAGCTTGAAGAATGGCTGGTATTTTCCAATCGCCTTGCGGACAAGAAGCTCGAAACTTCCCTCCGCTCCCTCAAACTGGTAGCCCTCGTGCTCAAGGTCCTTAACCTGCTTAACTATGTCGGCGACAACGGGATTGTCCTTTGTTATGTCGGGGTTGAACTTGTGGATTTTTTCTATAATCATCGAGCGGCCCGCAACCTCGCTCATAAGGAACACACGCTCGTTTCCAACCGAATCGGGATTCACATGCTCGTATGCGGCAGGATTTTTCAGTACGGCATCTATGTGCATACCGGCCTTGTGCGCAAAAGCATTCTGTCCAACATAGGGCATCCCGGATTCAAGAGTTATGTTGGTGATTTCAGCCACACGCTTGCATATCGCTGTCAGGTTCTTTAGACTTTCCGGCGGAATGCAGCTGTAGCCCATCTTCAGCTGGAGGTCGGAAATTATTGTCGAAAGATTTGCGTTGCCGGTCCTCTCGCCAAAACCGAGCAGCACGCCCTGGACATGGGTAATCCCGGACTCAACAGCAATCAAGGAGTTTGCCACCGCAAGACCCGAATCATTGTGCGTGTGTATTCCGATTTTCACTTTGGAGCCGAATCTTTCAACAACATTTTTGGTAATTGCGCGGAGATCGTTCATCATGCAGCCGCCCTTTGTCTCGCAAAGAACAAGCACCGAAGCACCACCATCAACAGCGGCCTGCAAAGTTTCCATTGCGTAGCCGGAATTTGCCTGGTAGCCAGAAAAAAAGTGTTCGGCATCATACATTACATTGCGTCCGTTGGATTTCAGGAAGGCACAGGTCTCCCGTATCATGTCCAGATTTTCCTCCAGAGTCGCGTGAAGAATATCCGTTACCTGAAAATCCCAGCTCTTTCCAAAAATCACCACGTCCTCGGTTCCCGCAGTCAAAAGGGACTGGAGATTTGCGTCCTCGGCACAAGGAATCCCCTTGCGTCTGGTCGAACCGAATGCCACCAGCTTTGCATGTTTGAGATTCAGTTCCGCTGCCCTCTGGAAAAATTCCATGTCCTTTGGATTGCTTCCCGGATTTCCAGCCTCAATGTACTTTACGCCAAGCTCATCAAGGGCCTCCACAATATGAATCTTGTCCTGCACGGAATAAGAAATGCCCTCACCCTGCGAACCGTCACGCAAAGTTGAATCCAAAATCTCTATTTCAGCCATAAATCCTCCAAGCCTGTCCAGACTGCCCGAATTATACCCCAAAAACAAGGCAATTGTAAACCGATGTATTTTAATCTATAATGGAAGGGAAAATTTTGTGCCGTGGAGGTTCCTATGCCATTTTTGCTCAACTCGCCTGTCGAAACTTCGCTAATCAGTCTTTCGGTGCGTGCGTCAGAATCGGGGAGAAAAAAGAGTCGCCTGAATGATTCCGAGTCCGTCTCCCTTGCGCAAAAACTTGGACTGGACATAAAAAGATATGACAATTTTTTTGTGCATGAAAATATGGTCGCGTCCGCAATTTTGATTGAAAAGACCGTAAGGGACTTTATCGGAGCACATGGCGACTGTGCCGTGGTGAACCTTGGATGTGGCTACGACAATTTTTTTGGCAAGTTGGACAATGGAAAAATCTTCTGGTACGATGTCGATTTGCCGGAGATGATGGAAAAGCGCAAAAACATTTTTTCCAGCGGAGAACGTTTTATGGAACTGGAGGGAAGCGCGACAGAGTCTGGATGGACGGTCTTTGTGGCAAAGGACAGGGAGCCTCTGATTATTGCGCAGGGACTTTCGCTACATTTTTCTGCAAAAAAGATTGCGACCATGCTCCAGATTTTGACGGACTCATTTTCCACTGGACATGCGGTCTTTGATTTCTGGTCACCCTTTGCGATGTCACGGCTTGAAAAAAAATACGCAATAAAGGATGCGCGCTGGGGACGGGGCATAAAATCCTGCGACGAGATTCTAAAGATGAACGGGAAACTGGAGCTTGAGAGCGAATATCTTTTCAGCGAATTGATGCAGGGCTTTGGGTGGAAATCCAGAAGAATCTGCCGAAGAAAAAACGAAAAAGACAGCAGGGTTGCAATGTTCCGCTGGTAGGACGGCGACAAAGGATTGAGGTTTATGAACAGACAGATTTTTTCTATTTTAATTTGGACGGTGCTTGCCGTGGTTTCGATTGCGTGCTTCGCTTTTTTGAAAACAAAGACATCACAACCAGCTGTGGCCGCCGTGGAAGAAAGATGGACGGAAAAAATTGATTCCGCAGTTCTTCCAGAGACGGTCGGGGAAAACACTTTGCCGCAAAACTATTTTTGCATAAGCGAGGACAGCTATTCCCTGTCGTTCAATTTTTTGGATGAAAAACATTTGTGCCTGGAAGAGTCTTTTTCATTCGACGGATACTTTGTTCTCAACCTAAAATGGAACGCTGAATATTCTGTGGACAGTGAAAAATGTGAGCTTTACATAAAACGAAAGTCACTGCTTGATGGATGCGAGGAAATCTCCAGCTCACTTGAAATCTGCAAAAGGCTCACGGAGGCAATAAAAGAAAAAATCCTTGTGGAGATGGACTCGGTTTCTCTCAAGGGGAACGGTCTTCTGCGGGACATACTTTTTGACCGCGTTTACAGATATGTCGGCGGCGTTCTTTTTGAAATCAAGACCTTTGAGATTGTGCGAGAAGGAAACGGTGTTCTTGTTGATGCGACAAAAAATTTTTCATCAAAACTCACATTCACTTCAAGCAGTTTTGAGGGAAGCATTTCGTTAAAGGACAACGTGATTTTTATACTTACAGAAACGGACGGTGCTGAACAAAAGTTTGGAGGCGTGCTGTTTGATGACGGACAGAATCTTTCCGCAACACTTTATGAATTTGAAAAACCGAAAGGCTCCCGCGACGCAAGTTTGACGGAGACTGGGAAAATATCTGTCACAATCGAGGAGGGAACAAACGTCTCGGATTCACAGACCGTCGAATGTAAAATGGAAATCATTGACGCGCCGAAAGATTTTTTAATCACGCCGGGAACTGTTTTTTCCGCTCAAAAAATATTATGCCCCGGACTTTTGTGGATGACAACACCAGAAGACGATTTCCCCGTATCAGACGCAACGCTATTTTAGGAAGAAACCTGTATGAAAAAATTTTTGTTGATTGCCGCCGCATTGATTCCGCTAATGGCTTTCTCCTGCTCGAAAAATGAAAGTCAAAAACTGCCGGCCCCAGTCGGGAAAGATGATTTTGCGGGAAAAACTTTTTGTGAAAAATCATCCCAGATTCAGCTAAAGTTTGGATACGACAAAAGTGTTTTGATAAGCACAATGGATTATGAAAATCCTGGAGAACCAAAAATGCTCGACGAATGTGTGGCGGACTACAGCTACAACGGCGAGGAGAAAAAACTTTATTTTGCGCCAAAAAAACTTTACGCAAATGGAAGGCCGACCAATTCGCTGAAGGATTTTGTAAACGAAAAAATGAAAAGCATGGACAAAGACATGGCGGAGCTTCTGGGCAACGGAACCATGGTCATGGACGGTGAATCAAAAAAGAACTACGCGCAGCTCATAAAAAAAAGCTACGAATCATACGGACGCGCAAGACTTGAATCGACGATGGACTTTGTATATGAAATCAATGACGACGGTCGGGAGATTTACATAAAGGAGCTTCCTCCGAATCTTCCCAACGCGCTCGACATTGCCGGCATGGACGACTCAAATCTTTTTTACATAACGATGTTCGGAAATGAAATTGTGTTCACGGAAAAAACGGATGAAACTGACGGACCACTTGTTGACGCAACTCCAGACTCCGTGGGGCAGACCACGTACTACGCCTTTGTAAAATGGAACAGAGGACTGACGGAATTCAACGGAACGGTGTACTCTGTTCTTATAACAGAAAGTCTTGACCAAAACTATGTCCAGACCGTCGTATGCAAGAACGAGGGAGCCATTTCAGGGACCCTGGATTTTTCATTGGAAACGGGGCAGCCCATTCCATGCTACTTTGCGAATTTTGATTTCACCAAAGTTCCTGAATGTCTAAAGAACCTGAAAAAGGCATCCCTTGCCGACACAGTTGCGGTCCAGATAAATGGATTCGTCCTTGCGGATTAACGGAACTTTTCCATCTCCATTTTGCAAAGCTGGTCGCAGATTTCATTGTACTCGACACCCGCGTGTCCCTTGACCCATTTCCAGTCAATGTTCAGGCGTCCGTAAAGCTCATCCAGCTCACGCCAAAGGTCCTGATTCAGCACAGGCTTTTTTGCGGCTGTACGCCATCCATTGCTTTTCCATTTTTTTATCCACGAGGTGATTCCATTTTTCACATACTGGCTGTCGGAGTAGACTTCAATTTTTCTTTCACGCCACTCGCTGTTCTTGTAGGCGGCATCCAGAGCTGCAATTGCGGCTGTAAGCTCCATCCTGTTGTTGGTTGACCTTTCCTCTCCGCCGCTAATCTTAGTCAAGTTTCCGCCGTCAATAATCACGCATCCCCATCCGCCTGGACCAGGGTTTCCGGAGCATCCACCGTCGGTATAAATTGTCAATGTGTTTTCCATGGCAGACATTATAAAACAATTTTGAAAAAAAAACAGGGATGCGGCAATTTTTTTGGCTGTGATAAGGAGAATACCAGCCGCACCCCCGTTATATTCAGATTAGAGTTAGCAATAACTAACTTACACTTCTATAATACCTGCCACATTGTTTTATGTCAAGCCCCCGAATGCCGGCCTAAAATTTTTTCCGCCCAGAGGATATGGTCCCAGACAGGTCCGTCAAAAATTTCGGGGAAAAGAGTTTTTGTTTTGTCCAGAGCCTGAACCAATTCCATTGCTGTGTCGAATCCACCGGCAACCGCCTCGCAGTACCCCTTTTCCCTCTCCTGTTTTGCGGCAAGATTTTTGTGCTGGTGCAGATAGCCAATCCACGGCAGTCTGGAGATTTTTTCAAAAAGACAATCATCAAGAAGCGGCAGCTTAAAATTGCAGACAAACTTTGGCTCAGGAAAATCGGACGCGGAATCAAAAGCGGTTCCCAGCATCAAATCAAAAACACTCATACCCATCGACGCGGCATAGGTCTCCGTCATTCCCGAAAGTCGCGGATTGATTTCGACAACAAACCACTGGCCGCCGCTGAAAATCAAATCCACCTGGGCAAATCCGTTCAAATCAATTTTCGATGCAAGCTCCACAAGCATTTTTTTTAGCCCGGCAATTTTGAAATCCTCGGAAACGACCGGCCCCATCTTCACGCTAAGCTTTGGACTTGTGATTCCATACCGGTTGAGCGAAAAAAGAAGCGGCGGCATGACATTGTACTTTCCGTTGCGCCCATAGATTTCAGTTCCAAAATGCAGACCGTCGATATACTCCTCCACAAGCCTGTCCGAAACATTCCGTCCGTTTTTCAGATAGTGCACAGCCTGCGCAAAAGAGACAGAAACTTCCATGCCATAGGAGCTAAGACCAACGCAGTCCTTGATTACAAGCGGATAACGCATTTTCTTGATTTCGGAAAGAACAAAGTCCTTGTAATTGTTCACCGCAATCTCACGGTTTCCACGTTCGGCCCAAAAATATTCATGGTGGACATAAACGGAGCGTGGACATGGAAAATTGTTCCGGCGCAAAAAGTCCGCGGTGTTTTTTTTGTCGAAGCAAATCAGCTGGGTGGACTTTGACGGGCAGACAGTCTCCACACCATTTTTTTCAAGAATCTCCGCGACAAGGGAATCCTTAAGGCCCATCCAGTCAAAAGGCGGGGACCATGATGTTGCCGAAATCGCTACATCGGGTTTTTCATTTAAGACCTCCGCAGCAAAATCCTCCGCGGAAAGTTTGTCCGTCACCCTGCATTTCACAAGATTTGAGCGTGGATTTATTTCGTCCGATTCTAAATCAAAAAGAAAATGCCCCGGAAGATTCGCCACCACCGAAAAATGGTGCCCGGGGAATTTTTTTGCAAGGCTGTCAAGGCACAGGCTTCTGTGGGGAAAGTATTTTACTTCAACATCCCCGCCAGAAAAAACATTCGAGCTTGTGCTGTAGAAAACGACATTCACTTTCAGCTGCGGATTGAATCAATGTTCGCATGTCCGGCCGCAACAAACGGAAGAACGTTTTCCTCCATGTCAATCTTTAGAAGCACAAAATGCGGTCCCGGGGTGAAGGCCTTTTTGTTCCAGTCCTTGTCCACCGTCGCATCAATAGCGTCGATTCCGAATCCCCTCGCTATGTTCAAAAGGTCCGGGGATTTTTTAAACTCGGACGCGCTGTAGTTTTTGTTGAAGAGATACTGCTGCTGCTGTCTGACCATTCCAAGGCTTCCGTTCTGGAGAACAAAAACAGTCACATCAAGATTTTCCTCCGCGAGTGTCGCAAACTCCTGCACGTTCATCAGAATGCTTCCGTCGCCGCTCACACAGACAACTCGTTTTTTTGGATTCTGGATTGCCGCCCCAATTGCGGTGGGAAGTCCGAAGCCCATGGTGCCAAGGGAGCCGCTCGCCAAAAGCTGCCTTGATTTTGTGACCGGATAGTACTGGGCCGTCCACATCTGGTGCTGACCAACATCGGTCGTAACAATTATGTCGTCCGCATTGACCCCGGCCTTTTTCGCCATGTCGGGAATGTTTTTTATGAAAAGCCGTGGATTTGTGGATGACGCGGGAACGGATGGATTTCTTCCAAGCTCCACGCTCTCCGTTTCGGAAAATGTTTTTCTCAATTCTGAAAGCCAATTTTCACGCAGCCTTCCCTCGTCCGTGGATTTTGGGTCCGAAGATTTTTTTGAAACAGCCACGGTCAAAAGAGGGAACATTGTCTCGGTCTCACCCACAAGGGAAATTGATGCCGGAAGAATCTTGTTGATTTCGGCAGCGTCAACATCTATATGGAGAATCCTCGCGTTCGGACAGAACTCCTTGATTACACCGGTCGCCCTGTCGTCAAAACGTACACCCGCCGCAAGAACAAGGTCGGCATCGTGCATGGCAAGATTCGCGGCATAGGAACCGTGCATTCCGACCATGCCAAAATTGTTTTCATCCAGACGGGACACCGCGCCAATCCCCATGAGAGAGGAGACCACCGCGGCATTATATTTTTCAAGGAAAGCGGACAACGCTTTTTCTGTTTCAGGATTATTGCATCCTCCGCCAAGATAGAGGACAGCTTTTTTTGCGGAAAGAAGTGAGTCCGCCATTCTGTCTATGATTTTTGGAACCTCGCAGTCGGCTGTGGCAAAACGTTTCGCAAGGACGGAATGTTTTGAGTCGTCCACGGACTTTATTTCGGGCCACTTTTCAAATTCCACAACCCTTGTCTGGACATCGCGCGGAACATCAATCAGCACAGGTCCCGGCCGTCCGCTCACCGCAATTGTGAACGCACTTGGGATTGCCTCAAGAAGCTCCAGCGGGTCCTTAACCATTATGGAATGTTTTGTGATTGGGAATGAAAGACCGAATGTGTCCGCCTCCTGGAATGCGTCCGTGCCAATCAGGGATGAATTGACCTGTCCTGTGATTGCGATTATGGGGATGGAGTCGCACCTGGCATCGGCAACGGCAGTCAAAAGATTCATCGCGCCGGGACCAGAAGTAGCCATGCAGACCGCCGGTTTTCCTGATGTCCTTGCCATTCCCTGGGCGATAAATCCAGCAGCCTGCTCCTGTCTTACAAGGATGTGCCTGATGGAGCTTCTGTTCAGCTCATCATAGAGTGGCAGAATGGAGCCACCTGGTATTCCTGCTACGGTCGTGATTCCGTGGAGTTCCAAAAGTTTAACAATAATCTGAGATCCGCTTGCCTTAATCATGGTTTGACATTGTATAAGGTAGCGGATTTTTTTTCAAGCGTACAGGAAACTTAGACATGGAACTCGTCAATCTGGATTCCAATCTTGTTGATTGAGTTCTCCATCTGCCGAGTAAGGTCGGAAAGGACGGAACCAGTCTCGTTGATTCGTGCCGCACCTGTGGACATCTGGGACATGCCGTTCTTTATGCTGAGTGTCGCGTTCTGCAAAAGCTTTATCTCCTGGAGGATGGACTTGTTGCCCTCGGACATCTCAAGCGAAGCTGTGCGGACCTCCGCTGTGCTGTCGTTCATGTTGTTGAGGGCCACAGAAATCTGTCTGGACCCCGCGCTCTGCTCGACCATAGCGTTCTTGATTTCCTTGACCAGAGACGTTGTGTTGTTGATTCCTGACGTGACATTGCTGAACGATGCCCCCGCCGCGCTGGATGCCTGCACAATGCTCGTGATTGTTTCCGAAATCTTTTTGAGCTGGTCCCCGATTGTCTTTGACTGCTGCGACGAAGTTTCCGACAGTTTTCTGATTTCATCCGCGACAACGGAGAACCCCTTTCCCGCTTCACCAGCATGTGCAGCCTCGATAGCCGCGTTCATGGCAAGAAGGTTGGTCTGCTCCGCTATGCTGGAGATAACCGCGTTGGCCTCCTGCAAAGTCTGTGACTCCTGCTCGACAGTCTTTATAAGGTGGTCGACATCCTCCTGCTTCTGGATTCCAGCGACTGCCTTCTTTTCCAAATCCTCGAAAGCATCCGACATCTTTGTTACCGAAGCGTTCACGGAATTTATGTTCCCTATCATCTCCTCGATTGCGCTGGATGCCTGCTCCACCGAAGAAGTCTGGTTTGAAATCATGTGGTTCAGCGAATCAATGTTGGAGGCAATCTGGTTCACGGCTCCTGCGGTCTGGTCAACGGAGGATGTCTGCGCCTCAATCTCCTCGCCCATGGTCCTGATGTTCGCGATAATCTGGGAAATGGAGCTTTCGGTGTTCTCGGTGCTGACGTTGAGGTTTTCGCCCGTCCGTATCAGCTCCTCCTTGGACACCTTTATGTTCTTCACAATCTCCTGAAGCTTGGCCGCAAACTTGTTGAATCCGCCGACAACCTTTCCAATCTCGTCGTTCTTGAGATGCCTGAGCTCAATTCTCTTGGTCAAATCCGCGTTCCCCTCGGCAATATTGTTGATTGTGCTCTGGACAACGCCAAGAGGTTTAAGAGCCGCAATCAAAAGTGTGGAAATCAGGACAACCAGGACAATCGTGAACACCACTGTACCGATTATGAGGAAGCGCGTCACCGTGTTGGACGAAAGGTTTATCTCCTTCTCCTCAAGCGTTGTCAGTATAAACCACTGCGGCGTATTCGGAACTCCCTTGAAAGTGAGAAGCCCCCTTGAACCCAGCGCGCCATGGCCCTTTACCCACATCGAATCAAGCTTCCCGCTGGAAATAGCCTGAGCCACCCGCTTCTGAGTCTCGGGATTCTGGCTTCCACGCGCAGCATCACCTTTCGCCCCCTCCTCATTCTCGCTCGACGTGGCAATCATTCCTCCCGTGCCAGAGAGCAGCTTTATCGAACCGGTACTTCCAACCTTCGCCTTCTTCACAATCTCGCTGATTGACTCCAGCGAAACAATTCCCGTGAAAAATCCGATTGTCCGTCCGTTGACCTTGGCGGCCTTGCAGATGTGGATAATCGACTTGCCGGAAACCTTGGACGCGACGGGATTGTCCATAGTCATGTCCATGCCGTTCTTCACAATGTCGATGTAGTACGAGCGTTCCGTGACGGTTGTGTTTGTCATGATGTCGGAATTGAAATTGCCCTCCAGATCGACGAAAGCCACATAGTCAAAATCAGAGCTGCGGATGTTCGCGTGGGACTGGAGCCAGGATACAATCTGCACGGGATCCCCGGTGGCAACAACATCAGCGTTCGTATAGACCTCAAGCAGATTAAAATATTCCGTTATCTTGCTGGAAAGAAGGTCCGAGTATGTCTCAGTTATAAAACGGCACTCCTCCTCGTAGGTTCTGGTAACTGTCGTCTTTGAAATAAAATTCACAACGACAGTCTGGACAATGTTGAGTCCCAGAACGACGATAGCCGTAATCAAAATTATGCGCACAGTCAGGCGGCTATTTTTTTTTGCATCTGCCATGGGTGTCCTCCTTAAAAAATGGCCTTGATTTAAATCCAATTATACATCAATTTTCGGCATATTTTAAGTCCTTTTTCAGTGCTATACGCCAAATTTTTATAAACTTCGTGGCATCTGGCGGAAATTATACTGCTTGAATTTTTTTGGCGTGAGCCCGGTGGATTTTTTGAACGCGCTTATGAAATGGCTTTCGGAACTGAAGTTCAGGTAGTTGGCAATCTCGGCGGCGGAATGGTCCGTGAACATCAAAAGATTTTTTGCAGCGTCAAGTTTCTTTTCCATTATATACTGCACAATTGTTTTTCCGGTCTCCTTGTGGAAAAGTTTTGAAAGGTAGGTTTTGCTGAGTTCCGCCTCGCAGGCAAGGTCCTCCGTCTGGATTTTGCAGTGGAGGTTGTCGTAGATGTAGTCGATGCAGCGGGAAATTGGCCTTGAATAGTGGCGGCTGTTTTTGCATGTCCGCATTCTTTTAACATAGTCCTCGGTCAGCGCAACATGAAGCTCGTCCAGTTCCTCAATCGAAGCGCATGTGTCGATTTTTCGGATGTAGAGGTCGCTCAGATTGTAAGCCGTCTCCATCTCCAGTCCACCCTCGATGCAGTATCTTGTAATGAACGCAACGGTTATGACCAGATGGTACTTGTGATTTCTGAGACTGTTTCCGCTCAGCCGACCATAGCCCGCAGCTCCAAGCGGCTGAAAGAGTCTCTTCATCTCCTCCATGTCGCCGTTTTTGATGCTCTGGTAGAACGCAATTTCCCTGTCATAGGGCAGGTGGTTCCGCGTGTTCTCCCGGTTGTAAAACTCGGTCCTGGCCAAATCTTCCTTTATGCCCATCAGTTTCCTCTGGGACTATTTTACCACGGATTTGTTTTTTCCACCACGTAAATTGACCTGATCTATTCACAGCAATTCTAGAAATTATATAATACCGGACTTGCCTTATATGTGCCGTTGGCAAAATGGACAACATAGCAATAATAATATGTGCTTGGATATACACTGCGGCTTGGTCTATATTCAGTCAAAACATTAGGTGTTACTGTATATGAATCTTCCTGATCGAGCGTTCCCAACAATTCCCATTGCCCGGCTGTCCATAGTTTACATTCTTCTTTACTCTTGTCCGCTCTATATATACGGACAAAAACATTTGCGTCATTTGATTGTATTATAATTGATTCTTTTGAGTTTCCATCTGCTATAACACAATTATTCTTGGCATCTTTAGTTGAACTGCCAATATAGTAAATTTTTTCAACATATGCAGTGGGGGAATAAAAATCTAAACCAGTATACACAACTTTTATATAATCGTAACCTGTTGCATCGACTGAAAATGAATAGGTGTCTGTTGGTAGTTGATTATCTTTATTTATTTCTTTAAGAAGCGTATTTTCAAACTGAAATGAATATGATGGTGACAATCCAAATATATTCATCGTACTATTAGCATTAACATAATAACGATATCTTCTGCTGTCATTAACTGTTGCTGTGAAGGTTTTACCACTTATGCTAAAATCGTCAAGACACTCAACATCCGTCTTAAGTTTGTTCTTCAAGCTAAAAGTAAGAGTTCCCTTAGTTGTATTTCCTTTTTTATCTTTTAATACATAATCTATAGTGTTATTTCCGATGTTTAACACTTTTATACCAACTTTTTTTCCATAACACCCATATTTTGATTGAACCGGGTCTGTAATCTCATATTTTGTCGAACCTCCATTTATATAAAATTCTCCATAATCAGGACCAGAACCATAATCATAGAAACAGAAGTAAGCATAAACATAATACGAACCGGTTTGATTGTTTCTATCAGAAGTAATATTGAAATAATATAATTCCGAAGGATTTAAATCGTCAAAAGCTGTTTTTTCTTCGGTGGTAAGCGAAATTTTTTGAGATTCTTCTGGACTGATTATATTATTTTTGGTTCCTTTACAGTAATACCAAAAACTATAATCTGATACAGCATAATTAGATACATTGAAAAACAGTTTTGTTTCCACAGGAACGGTATAACATACCTGGCCATCTTTAGTATAAGTATTGCTTTGTGTAAGCTTGAATTGTGTACTTTTAATACTACAATCTAAGTAATCATATTTGTCCCACAAATCTGAATCCCATTTTAATGTTAGATTAACAAAGCCTTCTTTTCCCTTAGTTTTTTCAATAGTTGTTGTCGGTTTTGCCGGTGCACCAACAGAAGACTGGTTCTTTTCATACGGACCAATCAGTTCTCCCATAAGTCCCTTTTCAAACCATCTTTTCCTAGTGCTCGAAGATCCAAAAGAGGTAAAATTATTATCTAAATCATTTGATGTATATGAAATTTCTTTATATTCATTACCAAGCCCCGGATGATATTCATACTTTTTTTGAGGGAAATTCAAATTACGTTCACCATCTAAATAAACATTACAAAGATAAAAATAAGCGTTGGTAGGAATATTTGAGTTTTTAATATAGTAGTCTATATTAAAAACCAGCTTGTATTTGTTATCTGAATACTTACATATTCCTAATGGATTACAGGTTTTTGTATCACCCGAAGAAGGATAACTTATATTTAAATAATCATTAATTTTGGATAATACAACAGCAGACGGATATGTAAACTTTTTTCTACCTATTTGTATTCCAGTCTCTTTCCATACTGGTATTACATAGAATGACAAATCAGATACAGAATCTACATCAAGAACAACAGACCTTTCCATTGTTTCTGAATTATATGGACTAAAGGCGTCTCTTCTTTTGTTACCATTTTTGTCTATATATTCACAATAATAATCTACATCATTACAAGATATATAATATTTTTCATCTAAAGTCCAATACTTACCATGAGATATATTAGTACGCAATAAAAAGACGGATGGTTTATACTCATCCTTAATTCTTATTGTTTTTATATCAGAATTGTATTTTGAAAAATCATAACAAGTATCATCATTTTCGGCCTTAGAAAATGGTGCATTACACACATCAAAAGGAGTAGTTTTCACATTTGCTGGAGCACCAGTAGTTACTGGATAATTACCAACGACCTTATCCCATGATGTATAATAACTAATATCACTATATACCAGATAATTCACCGCACACTTTTGTACGGCTGTATAATTTCCACAGTTATCTTTAACTTTGATTTGTAAATCAAAAATACCTGCTCTTGGTTCTGCCCGCAGGCTTTCCTGCATAGTATGTTTTATTACAAAAGTAGTATAACCCGACCCGTCATCTACAAATTTAACACAATCATTGTTTTCCCTTAAAACATAGGATATAAAATTGTTATCGTTTCCTTTATGTTCTCCCGTAACCTGATTATTGATATCCAGTGTTTCTGTTACTTCTATTGCAGCAACTCCAGAGTCTACATCATAATATTTTCCGTAAATATATATAGTAGAAGGAATAAGCATTTGCTTATAATCATTATTGGAGTCTATGGAACTATATGCCTTCATTCTGATTTTTTTATCATCTGCGAGAGAATCTGCAGAATCAAGCGTTATTTCTTCTCTTGTCACAAATAATGACAATTCTTGTGGAGCGGTTGTTTCCATTTCGGAATTGTACTTTACAGTAAAGTTTGAATTTGAATCTTGTCTTATAGGGAATTTAAAATCATCTATTGTAATTTCAAATTCTTCGGAAAACGATACATTTACATCAATATAAGATTTTTGTTCATCTTTTAAGTAATTGGCAAATTTTTCTCCATCTGGAGTAAGAGTAAGCACTGTATTCTGAGAATTAAACTCCGGTGGATAAAAGTATGCACTCACAGATGATTTAGTATCTGCATCTATTAATTTTATGTTAGTATAATTGAAAAGTCCATTTGACTTCTCTGTTTCTCCAACAGGAGTATTAAAAACAATGACTATCGGTGTGTTTGCTGGCTGTGTTTTTGTTCCAGACGGAGTATAGCTTTTTACATAAGGCATCTCGATGCACTTTGGCCTAATCAAAATATCATTTGCCGGTTTAATCAGCTTTACGGAGGTGACGTACACGCCTTTGGAAGTGTCACTTTTTTCTTCGTTTAACTTAAACTGAACATAGTTGTCGCGGCTGAGGGTCTCATCGGCTGTCGAAACGGCTTCCAGAGAAACAAAGAAATAATTATTTTGATTTAATGAAAACTGGATGTCTGTTGAGTAGCCGACCTTGCACTCTGCTTCGCCTTTTGCAAGAAAAGAACCCATCGCCGCATCGGATTTCAGATACACCTTGCAGCTTTCGGCATTTGCATATCCAACAGAATCTTTGATTTCTTTTGCGAGTTCCCCTCCATTAAAAAAGTTTTCGCATGAGGCAAGCCCTATTGCGCACAGTCCCCCAAACAAAAGTATAGCAGAAAGCAAAAAGAAATGAACAACTTTTTTCATAGAATCTCACCTCGGTACAGAAAATAACATGTCACCCCATGACATTTCAAAGTTAGGGGATGTCCAAAAAAGTTCGTCGTATGTGGTCATTGAGCTTGTCGAAATGACCTTGTACACTACATGTGGTGGTTAGTCTTCGACGGCTACGCACGACAGGCTCAACCACCGCAATAAAAACTTATTGGACATTCCCTTCCCTTAATTATTATTTCATTTATTGATATTTGCGTCTAGACATGTGAACCTGTAACGATAGCTTTCCAATAAAATCTCCTTCCCCTGACGACAAAAAAGTCCCGGCACCGAAAAGCACCGGGACAAGGAGAGAGATTGTATCTGTCCGGAAAACTGAAATTTCCAGACAGACTTATTATGAAAAGTTCAAAGACTTTACTACTTTATTTCCTCAACACTCACTGACTCGATTATGACTCTGTGTGCCGTGTTAATTTCTTTTCCGTCAACCGCGCCCATGGAGATTGTGAAAATTACGTTCGGGTCTGTGGCATAGTCCATTGTGAAAGTGTGCTCAAAAACCTGGGACGAGCTTGAGACATCCAGAAGAAGTGTCCCGGAATATGGAATCCAGTTGTCGTCGCCGGAACCGTCGCGCTGCAAGGCCCACATGATTTTTCTGTCGATGTCGGATTTTGCCTCAAGCTTGACGCGGTACTTCTTTCCCTTTTCAAGCAGAATGTTGCTCTGCTTCAGCTGAACCATCCAGTCCATGTTTCCGGTTTTGTTGATTGAGACGATAGCCGCGTTGTTCGCCGCAATTGCCTCGCTGTCCGCATTTTCGTGGCTGTAGAGTTCCCATCCAGCAAGCCCGCTGTCAAATCCACCGTTGAGAAGAATTGAGTTTTCCTTAACAACAACATTGTCGATGTAGACATCCGCGCCAGATACAGCAGCCTTGAACACAAGTGCCGCCTTGATTGGAAGCTCCGTGTTGTACACAAACTCGTAGTGCGCGCTCTTTTTTCCAAGCTTCACGGTTTTCTCAAAATCAGCAAGCGCGACATCAATGTAGCTGGTCTTTGACGCATATGCATCAAACGCAAGCACAAGTTCCTTTCCACCAGGAAGCGACAGATTTTTCTGGGAGACAGTCACCGCGTCATTTGCGACATCAGACTTTGGAGTTGAAACCTTAAGCTCCCTCACGCCCTTTATGTTTGTAACGGAAATCTCCGCGCCGACATTGTTTTCAATATCCCAGTTTTCAAGACGGCCCTCGCCCTCCTGGAACTGACCGTTGTGCACAAGGTTTCCATCCGGGAGAAGCCCAAGACCGCCCTTGTTCAAATCCGCGACACCAATTTTTTCAAGGCAGATGTTAGATATGTGGACCGTCGCAAGACTTCCCTGCGAACCAAGGTTGTATTCAAGACGAGCCTCGGCATCCGAATCATCGGTCATTGTGAAGTCCCATGAAAAATGCTGCTCAGTTGGTCCAACACTTACCTTTGTGTCAGGGAAATAGCGAATCCATCCCCTCTCCGGCGCACTCACAGTTGAAATTATAGTCCTCTCCTCTTCGGCACTCGCGTCAAAGGAATAGCGGTAGATATTCCCCTTGATCATCGGGACCGGCCCCTGGACAACCTGCACAGCGTATTCAACAGGACCGTCGGACACTGAATAGATGTCGAGATTTCCGTTATTGACTTCCAGTCGACCGTCACCACCCTGGGCGTTCAGGAAAATCCATTTGTCCCTGTCACCGACAATCATGTTTCCGGCAGCAGAATCAAGGACGGCAGCCTTTGCGGGTTTCTTGACATCCTCGTTGTAATATTTTTTCTGGTAGACCTTAACATAGTCCACAACCATCTGCGCCCTTTCGTCAAAAGGAGTTGTCGCATCAGGATAGCCCGGCCAGTTTCCACCGACAGCGACATTGAAAATCATGTAGAAAGGCTGGTCGAATGGAGCGGGATAAGTCACCTCGCCGAATCCGGGTCTCTTTGTGTACCAGTCGTTTATTGTCTTGTATTTGATTCCGTCACAGTAGAGGCGAATTTCGCCCGGATCCCATTCAAGAGCGAACACATGGAACTCGTCCGCAAAGTTTCCGCTTGAGAGAGTGTATGTCCCCTGGTCCTGGGAATGTGGCTCGCCAAAATGGAGCGTACCGTAGAGAGTGTCTGTCTGGTGACCGAGCACTTCCATGATGTCGATTTCGCCGCACTTTGGCCACTGACCGTAAAAACTCTCGTCATCCGGCATCATCCAGAATGCGGGAAGATAGCCCTGTCCCGTCGGAACCTTAAGACGCGCCTCGAATCGACCGTAAGTGAACGCGTGTTTTCCCTGTGTGTTCACACGACCGGATGTATATGAAACAGTCCCGTCTTCGGCAACTTTCTTGATTGGCTGAATCACAAGGAATCCGTCCTTGACATAGGTGTTCTCAGCAGAATCATCGTAGGACTGGAGCTCGTTGTTCACCCAGCCCGGCTCGTGGAATTCATAGTTCCAGCTCTTAGTGTCCAGCTTGCTTCCATTAAAATCATCGAACCAAACAAGGTCGGCCTCCGTATACTCAACCGGCCCGCTCGCCACTTCCCCAGATGGAACATTCGCAGCCTGATTTTTTGAGCAGCCCGCAAAAATGGATGCCGCAGCCAAAACCCCAGCCGCAATCTTCAAAACTTTCATATCCGCCTCCAAGACTTTTGAACGGACGTAAATCGCACGCCCTTTTACAAGAAAACGCCCATGAATCCAGCGTTCCCCAAAACCAAGTCCATTATCAGCCGTGCTTCCATCGAAAAATATTAAATTCCTGCCATAAATTTTAGAATCCTGCCATAATTTTTTGGTCGCGGAGGAAAAAAGCCCTCTGTATTTTATCTACTCATCCCAAAAATCACCGCCCCATCCCAAAAACTTGTGCGAACCGTTTTCATTTGCAAAAAATCAACATATTATTGATATTTTCATCATAAATTTTATATTTTTCCGCTGAATTTCGCTTATAATAAAATCATCCGATGGCGGAAAAGCCTACGGGGAACCTCGAAAAAACTTCAGTTTTTAGAGCTTGCCTACTGCCTACGGACAAAGGGGGAAACATGAGAAAATTTACCGGATTCCAGAAGGGTGTGAACCTTGGCGGATGGATTTCACAGTGCGTTGAGTACACCGATGACCATTACAACAATTTTATCACAGAGGAGGACATAAGGCGGATTGCGGGTTGGAATTATGACCACGTGCGTCTTCCTTTGGATTACGAGCTGATTTTGGACGACAACGGATTTTTTCTCCCGTCAGGATTCAGGCACATTGACGACTGCATATCATGGTGCAAAAAATATGGCCTCAACGTGATTCTGGATTTGCACAAGACCAAAGGCTACATGTTCGATAAGAACGCCGTAAAGGAGCCTGACTCATTTTTTAAAAGCGCACCCCTTCAGAACATTTTCTTTAAAATCTGGAGCTTCCTTGCGGAGCGTTATGGACATCTTCATGACATGCTGGCCTTTGAACTTTTGAACGAAATCGTGAACCCGGAGGTCGAAGCCGACTGGAACCGTATCGCGACAAATGCAATCAAGACAATCAGACTCTTCGCGCCGGACTCATGGATTGTTGTCGGTGGTGTGAACTACAACAGCGTGTCAGCCGTCCCTGGAATCGATGTCCCTGTCGATGAAAAGACGGTCTTCACTTTCCACTGCTACGAGCCGCTTGTGTTTACCCATCAGAAAGCCCATTGGGTCGAAAAGATGCCGCCGGATTTTGAAGTCTCGTACCCAGGACCTTCAATCGACTACATCCGCGAAAAAAGCAGATTGATTCCGCAGGCCAGTCAGGGAGCGATTTTTGATAAATCCATGGACACTCTCCAGATAGACGAAAACTTTTTTGAGTATCTTTTCAAGCCCGCATTGGACACGGCAGAAAAAAAGAACGTCCCACTCTACTGTGGCGAGTATGGAGTAATCGACAGGGCACCGGTCGAGGATACACTCAGATGGCTCGACGACATCCACAAGGCATTGGAAAAGCATGGAATAGGCCGCTCACTCTGGAACTACAAGGCAAAGGATTTCGGACTTGCAGATTCCCACTACGACCCAATCCGCGAAGCCATAATTTCAAAGAACTAAAAAAAACTTTGATAAATGTGCCATTTGAATTATAATTGAACAATGAAATTCAAGAAATTTTTTGCAAAATGGCACGTTTATTTTTATGGTCTCATCTGTATTGTGGCGAACGTTCTGGCTGTTCTGTCCACGAACATTTCACACTTTCCCATGCCAAAGTCCGTGACCCTGGATTTGTGGGAAGAGTTTCTGGGACGACATGAAAAAATAATAAACTCCGTAAACCTGCTCTGCTATTTCATCCCGGTTGTATTGTGCGTTTTATATTCAATGAAAGCATTCAGACGAAGCCCCGCCGACAAAGAGTACATCAGGGTCAGGGTCCACATTCCGGGCGCGTTTGCATTGCGGGGAATTACCGGTTGGATTTGCAATCTTATTCTTGAATCCGTGTTCCTGATTATCTTCCGCACCCAGCACAGCGTGCCAATCACACCAATAGTGATTCCATCCCTTGCGTCGTACATTTTCCTTTCGATGTTCTCGTTCACGCTCACATACTTCACGCTTGAGACTTTGAACAGAAACATTGTGCTTCCCGAAATCTACCCGGACGGAAACATCTCCGGCACTGAGCGCATGTCGCTTTCTTCCATTAAAAACATCTTCCTGTTCTACTTTTTTTCGGCAGCTGTTTTCCCAACGTCATTTTTGCTCATACGGATTTTCTGCGTCAAGCAGTACAACATGGAAATTCCCGACTACTCCGATTTCATCTACGCGGGAATGCTGCTTTTTATCGGGCTGATTCTGACCATACTGATTTCAAGATTTTTCCAGAAGCCGCTCCAGAAACTCACCGACAGCGCAAACCAGATTTCAAACGGAAACTACGATTTGAAGACCGTAATCTGCTCCAACGACGAGATGGGCGTTCTTGGCGACTCATTCAATTCCATGGCACGCTCGCTCAAGGAAAAGGAGTTCATGCGGGACACTTTCGGAAAAATCGTAACGCCTCAGATCCGCGACTATCTTTTGAACGAAAACGTTGCCCTTGGCGGAGAGACTGTCGACGTCACCGTAATGTTCTGCGACATCCGTGGATTCACGACCCTTTCCGAAAACATGGAGCCTGAACGCATCGTCTCTTTTTTGAACGAATATTTTACCGGGCTTGAAAAATGCATAGCGGCCCACAACGGAGTCATAAACAAATACATCGGGGACGCGGTCATGGCTCTGTTCGGTGCACCGGTCAGGACAAATACACACGCGAAGGATGCCTGGCTTTCTGCCTGCGACATGAGGCGGGAGCTTGTCGAGATGAACAAAAAATTTTCCCAGGAAGGTTTGCCGGAAATCCGATTCGGGATTGGACTTCACACAGGTTCGGTTCTTGCGGGAAACATCGGGGCAACAAACCGCATGGAATACACCGTGATTGGGGACACAGTGAACACCGCGAGCAGAATCGAGGGACTTTGCAAAATCTACAAAAAAGATTTACTGATTTCCGAAAGCACCGCAAAAGAGATTCCGGGACAGGATTTTGTCTTTGTCGATGAATCCGAAATCCGAGGCCGCAAGGAAAAGGTCAGGCTTTTTACGGATTCGGGCAACCCTCTTGAAAATCATGGGGCAAATCCTTAAAATAGATTCCCTATGGAATTCACACAAGAACAAATCGATGCGCTTTCAGTTAATGAAGTTGACATCATGAAAAAAATCGCCGGCGAGCTGAACATCAATATTTCGCAGGTCAGCGCCGTTATCAGTTTGGTTGCAGAAGGATGCACCATTCCTTTTATCGCACGTTACCGCAAGGAAAAGCACGGCTCCCTTGATGAGGTACAGGTCCGTGATTGCGACCATCTTTTTACTTCATACAAGAATCTTGAGGAACGCCGTCTTGAAATAGTGAAGGGGATTTTCGCACAGAACAAGCTGACCGAAAGCCTCTACAACGCCGCCATGAACGCAAAGACAATGACGGAGCTTGAAGATTTGTGGGCACCGTTCAAGAAAAAGAAGAAGACCCGCGGTATGGTCGCCATTGAAAAAGGACTCGACCCTCTTGCCGACGCGATGCTTGAACTTGACGACAAGGCATTTGAAGCAAAGGCCGCCGAATTCATAAAAACCGATGCCGAGGATGCAGCCCTGAATGTTCCGACTGTCGAGGATGCAATCAAGGGTGCTCAGGACATAATCGCAGAGCGCATTAGCCAGGACACAAAGAACCGCGAATCTGTCCACGACCTCTACATGGCCACCGGAACAATCGTCACAAAGGGAATCGTTCCAGAGGGACAGGATGCCGAAACAGCCGAAAAGACTTCCACATACAAGATGTACTGGGACTACAGCGAGCCTCTCAATCAGGTGAAGCCGCACAGGATTCTTGCAATCAACAGAGCCGAGCGTGAGGGTGCGCTTGAAGTGACTCTCGATGTCGATGTCGATTCAGCGGTCAAGGAAGTTTCTTCAAAGCAGACAATCCACAACAAATATCATGCAGACGCAATTGAGGATGGTATCGTCCGTCTTTTGAGCCCGGCAGTTCTTCGTGAAATCAGAAGCGATGAATTTGATGAGGCCGACGAGCATGGAATCGGGGTGTTCAGCGAGAACCTTAAAAATCTTCTTATGACACAGCCAATCAAGGGAAGCCGCGTTCTTGGCGTGGACCCCGGAATCAGAACCGGAACAAAATGTGCCGCCCTTGACGAGACCGGAAAATATCTGGGCTACTTCCTGATTAAGCAAGTGACGGATCCGGATGGCTCATACAACGCTGTGAAGGACGCAATCAGAAAATATGCAATCCAGGTTGTCGCTGTCGGTAATGGAACCGGAAGCCAGGAAGTTCAGGCAATCGTAAGCAAGGTGATTTCCGAAAACTACCCGGACGTGCGCTACACTGTGGTCGATGAGTCAGGCGCATCCGTTTATTCGGCATCAGACATTGCGCGCGAAGAATTCCCAGACCTTGATTTGACAATCCGTGGAGCAATCAGCATGGGCCGCAGACTTCAGGATCCTCTTGCGGAGCTTGTGAAGATTGACCCGAAGGCAATCGGCGTGGGCCTCTATCAGCATGACGTGAACCAGAAAAAACTTTCCGACAAGCTGGACGAGGTTGTAGGCTCCGTCGTAAACCAGGTGGGTGTGAACCTCAACACGGCATCCGCATCGCTTTTGAAATATGTTTCGGGAATCAACTCAAGCCTTGCAAAAAAGATTGTCGCATACCGTGACGCGAACGGAAAAATCACCAGCCGCGAGGATTTGAAAAAAGTCAGCGGACTTGGACCAAAGGCGTTCGAGCAGTGCGCAGGATTTTTGAAGATTCCGGAAAGCTCAAATCCGCTTGACAACACCTGGGTCCACCCGGAAAACTATGCGGTTGCGAGCGAAGTTCTTCCGTTGGTAAAAAGCGGTGACAAGATTACAGCCGCAGCAAAAAAAGAGATGGAAGAAAAATACGGAGTCGGCGAGCAGACAATCAATGACATAATCGACGAGCTTGCAAAACCGAACCGCGACCCGCGCGATGGATATCCCGCACCAATCATGCAGAAGGGTGTCGTCGCTTTTGAAGATTTGACCGTGGGAATGAAAGTCACAGGCAAAATCCGCAATGTAGTTGATTTCGGAGCTTTTGTTGATATCGGACTTCACGAGACTGGCTTGATTCACATAAGCGAACTCAGCGACGACTTTGTGAGCGACCCGATGGATGTCGTGAAAGTTGGTGACGTAAAGGAATTCACAATCATCGATCTGGACAAAGACAGAAAGAGGATTTCGCTTTCATTGAAGAGCGATGCCGCAACACGGATGCCGGGATCTTCATCAACGGGAAGCGCATCATCAGGCGGAACAAAAAAGCGTGTCGTCGTGGTTAAGAAAAACGGTTCATCATCCGGTAAAAACGGTGACAGACCAAGGTCTCAGCCGAAACAGAATTTCGGAAGCGATGACGGAATGAAATACAATCCGTTTGCGATGCTTTTGAAAAAATAAAGGACAAAAGGGAACCGTCGATTAGTGCTTCGTGTATTAATCAGCGGGTCCCTAAATCACACCGAGCGGACGACACGGAAGCCGAAGAGTTTCATTCTGTCGCTTGGGTCGTGGGTTCTGAGGCAATCGATTGCGCAGCTGCTCGGTTTGCTTTTCCAACATCCACCACAGAAATATCTTTCGGTATCAAGTGCATCCCAGCACCATTCGTAGACATTTCCACTCATGTCGTAGAGGCCAAACCCGTTCGCATTTTTTGCGCAGACCTCGTGGGTTCTGTCCGTGCTGTTTTCCGAGAACCAAGCCACCTCGTCCGCCACATTGCT
>DGGQ01000013.1:0-968 GCA_002392275.1 Treponema sp. UBA3870 | reverse complement strand
TCCGCCACATTGCTCCCGGAGTAAACAAAATTGTCCCTCGCTCCCGCCGCATCCATCCACTCTGCCACAGTCGGAAGTCTGAATCCGTTCGCATGGAAATTACATTCGGGCATCATGATAGTTTTTTCGTTAACGCCGGGAATGTATCCCCATTTTTTGACATCGCTTTTCCCGTCAACAAAATAGCATGGGGCATACCCACAGATTTCGCTAAGACAGTTGCAAAAATAGATTGCGTCGTACCAAGAAACTCCGTCCACAGGATTGTCATAATTCTTGAAACAGCTCGGATTGAATCCCATGACCTCGCACCAAATCTTCTGTGTGATTGGCGCAACCGAGATTTCAAATCCGGGAACTTTTGTCACTTCAAAAAATTTGTTTCTCCACTTCACAGGCGGAAGATTATTTATCCCAAAATTCTGCCGCACGATTTTTGCACCACACTTGTAACAAAAAACCGCGTCCTTAATTCCAACAGTACCGCAGTCAGGACAGACAGGAGGCTCCACGGATTTTTTGATGTCCTGTATCTTGCTGTAGATTTCAACAATATTTTCCGCGACAAACAAAGTCTCCTCATGAATTTTTTTGACAGACTCCTCATCAACAGCATTGTCAAAAAATCCAGCGGACTCCAAAATCAGCACAACATTTTTTTCCTCCGGCGAGAGTTCCTCGACAGTCCCGACATCCTGATTTTCGCCCCCGTTCTCAGCGGTCTCCGATTTTATGCTCTCTGATTTTACAGAGCGGACAGCCTGCACAATTTTTTCAAGAGATATGCTCAAAGCCGTTCCTCCACACAAAAAATTTATTTTAGAAATCCCCATTTTATTATCGGAAGATTTCCATCCTGCAATCACAAACACCCGACGCAGAGCGATACGCAGTCTGCAGCACGGAATTGAACCCTCCGCACGAATAATGTTAACATTAACAGCCGCAATTTCGCAGTAATTCCTTAC
>DGGQ01000012.1:1848-5654 GCA_002392275.1 Treponema sp. UBA3870 | reverse complement strand
GTTTTTTTGTCCCCACTCGATGTATGTCCGGCTCAGGTCAACGCTGTCAACTTTTTTTGCGCGCCCCTCTGCTGCGTATACCGAAAAGGAACTTGTGTAGCAAAAAAGGTTCAGGACTGACTTTCCCGCACATGAGGAGCGAACCATTTCCCTTAGCGGTCTGTGGTCAAAGAAAAGCCCGGTGTCTATGTAGTCCGAAAGATTCACATGGAAAATCTGTCCCTGCTCGAACACAATGCCTGTGATTTTTTTTTCGCTATGGATTTTTTCGTACTGGCTGGTCCTGCTTTCCTCCGTCCCTGACTGTCTTCTTCTTGTCTTTATGATTACGTGGTCGCGGTCAATCCCCAGAACGGTAGATGCCTTTTCCGCCATTGCGTCCAGCCACTTTTTTTCTTCGTCCTCGGGCTTGTCGTAGGGGCGCTCGTAGAGATACATGTGCAGGTAGGTGCGAGACTGTATCCCGGCAAGAGTTGCTGATGATGACTGGTCGTTCCTGCTGATCGACGCGTTCTGTTCGTTCAGAAAAAGTATCGCGGAAAGTTTGTCACCAATGTCGTCCGGGAGAAATGTGTAAAGGTCGCACGCAAGGGGAACTTCGGGAATGTCCCTGTCATAGAGCCTGTAGCAGGATATTCTGTTGTTCCTGGCCCATTTTCTGAGGTGCCTGTACTGTTTTGTCAGCCTGTTGGCGAAAACCTCCGCCTGGTGGGACATTTTTTCAGGTGTGTCCGGTGTGTGCTCCTTTTGGTTTCTCATCTTTTTTCCGCCTAGAAAGAACCGGGCTGTAGAGAATTCTTTATGAATTTTTCAAGACTCGCATCCCATGTTGGAACCTTCATCTTCAAACCGGATGTAAGTTTTGTGCAGTCCAGAGCCGAGTAGCGTGGCAGAAGTCTTTCCGAATTGATTTCACTTGCCGGGAGCGGGTCCAGTTTGCAGAAGGAACTAATCTTCTTGTATTTTTTTGCGAGCTCCACAATCTTTTTAGCAAATTCGAATTTGCTTGTTACTCCCTGGTCGGCGAAGTTGTATACACCATAGGGCAGCGCGGAATTTTTTCCGAAAAGGCTTGTCGCGTTCTGCGATGTCTCCACGATTTTTACAATCACCGATGCGAAATCCTCAACGGATGTCGGAGTTCCAACCATGTCGTTCGGGACCTTTACCGATTCCTTTGACATGGAGTCGCTGATTACTGATTTGACAAAGTTGTTTCCATTCGGACCGTAGAGCCATGATGTGCGCAGGATGTAGTACTGGGTCATCTCCTTCTGGATAGCGTTCTCTCCATCAAGTTTTGTCTTTCCGTAGACTGATGACGGAAGCTTGGGGCTTTCCTCTGAATAAGGCTGCCCGGCGTTTCCATCGAAGACGCAGCTTGTTGAAATGTGTATCAGCTTTGCGCCAATCTTTCTTGTAGTCCTTGCGACATTGAGAGCGCCATCGTTGTTGACCACGGCGGCTTCCTCCGGATTTTCCTCGGCGGCGTTTATGTCCGTGTATGCGGCGCAGTTGACCACGCATGTAATCTTTCCGGGGACAATTTTCTTTGAAGTTGTGTATCCCGTTCTGTTTGCGGACTGGTCATGTGACTGGGCAAACGAATCAAGCTCCTCAGGATTTGTTATGTCAACTTCACGGTCGCTTCCAACCCATGGAATGTTTTTCTGTGTAAAAATCTTGCCAAGCTCGGATCCAAGCATACCGTTGCAACCAATAAGCCAAATCATAAAAACACCTCATAACCTTGCGTTTTCAAAGTTGCTTTCTATTATAAAATTCTTGCATGTCTTAATCAAGAACATCTTTTTGTTTTGTGGCCTGACTTTTGTTAAAAAACTACCCAATTGGATAGTGATTGTATCTGCAAAATATATAAAATATTCGATTGGGACTGCTTTGTGGGAAAAGCGGGCGTATTTCAAAAAAGGGGTGTAGCATGACTAACAAATGTCCAAACTGTGGCGGAACATTGGAGCTTTCAAAATCAAGGCTGATGATGCAATGTCTTTATTGCGAAACACAGTTTGTTTTGGATGCCGCCGAGCGCGAGACTGTAAAGGGTCTGAATCGTTTGAGCGAGATTTTTAATGTGGAAAAGGATTTGGAGCCAGTGAAACGAAAAGGTGGTACCATTGCAAAGTGCCTTGATTCGCTCAACTACTGCATGAGTGAAATTGGTTCCGCAGAAAAAATTGAGTCGTACATACGGAGAAGCCTTTTGAACGGAAACGATGTGGCTGCGGTGGGAATCAACGACAAACTTCTTAATGCCGTAAAACAGCGTCTGGATTCCGAACTTGAGAGCGGCGAAAGGGTCTTGGTTTATTACGACCAGGGTATTTTCTCCAGGGGCAAGGAGTTTACCGTAATCACAAACAGGAGATGCCTTTGCTTTACCAAGAAAAAGTGCTTTTCCGCATACTTCAGGGACATTGGATTTTTTGAGCTGGACACTTTTGGGGACATTCCCTTCTGGAAAATTAACGGCTCTTGTGACAAACGGATTCCATCGATGGGGCCGGACGGACAGCTTACCGGGGCAGTGGTCGCGCTGGTTGGGCTTCTGTGCTTTGAGGAGGAACCGGACAGGGAAAGAATAAGAATAGTCTGACTAAATATATACCTCTGAACATCGGGCTATTGTTTTCAAACTTCGGAAAATCTGATACAATGGTCCTATGCTTGCAGTTTTTCCAGGGTCATTTGATCCGCCCACATTCGGGCATCTGAACATAATAGAGCGGTGCAGCCGCCTTTTTGATGAGATTGACGTGGTGATTTCGGTCAACCCCGACAAGAAATATCTTTTTTCCGATGAAGAAAGATTCAATATGCTCAACGATTTGACATCCGTTTACAAAAATGTCAGCGTGCATATCTGCAAGACCCTTATAAGCGACTATTGTGCAAAGGTTGGGGCCAAGGTTCTTCTGAGGGGAATCCGCAACACGAATGACTTTTCCTATGAGTTTGACCTCTCGCTGATTAACCGTTCCCTGAATCAACAGGTGGAGACGCTTTTCGTTCCAACCGAGCAGCGTTATTTTTTGATTAGGTCAAGCTCCATCAAGGAACTGGCCCGCTATGGTGGCGACATAAGCGCGATGGTTCCCCCGGTGGTCGAGAGAGCCATAAAGGAAAAATACAGGTCCTAGGGATTATTCAATTTTCCCTAGCAGATTCTGTCTACCGGTTCTATACCATCCTCTTTTCCGCAAGCTCCGTTCTTGTAGTTTCCCCGACAATGAAGTTCTTGTATTTTTCAAAGTCAATCTTGAATTCGACAATGGGAGAGTCCGTGTCCGACTGCGCCCTTAGAAGTGCCTGGACAGACTCGTTTGCAAGACGGGAGCCTGAAATCAACCTGAGCGCGCGGTTTGCGATTCCAATCGAGACTATGTGGTATTCATGTCTCTTCGCGAATCCAGCGATTATGTCGGTGTGCAGATTTTCAGCCTTGTCCTTGACCTGCTTGCTGGAGAGTCCCAGAATGATTATAGTGCAACCAGAGTCGCCGTACTCAAAAATCATGTCGCGGAATCTGAATGTGTCCTGAATCAACTTGCATACGGCCTTTCCAGATTCCGAGTCCCAATTGAATTTTGGTATCGAGAGTGTCAAAAGTGCAAGATCCTGGTCCGATGAAGCTGCCCTCATAAGTTCGGAGTCCAGACGTGGAAGCATGTATTCCTCCCAGCAGAATCCCGTTATTGAAGAGAAAAGACCCTCCGGGACTGTCCTTCGTTTTTCTGGTCGCGGGCTTTCTTCAACCTCCTTTTTTGTCTCAAGTGGCGGGAGAG
>DGGQ01000012.1:0-1771 GCA_002392275.1 Treponema sp. UBA3870 | reverse complement strand
CGGCGCTAGAGTCCTTTTTGTGTCGGGCATTGACGGAAGGCTGAGGGATGTCTCCATTGAATCCGTGTCTTCCTCCGGGAGTAAATCCTTTGTTAGGGCCTGGTACTCTTCCTGTGTTATGTTGCTCGCAATCTGGAGCGGCATTATTGAAGCATCATCGTCATAGTCGGATGATGAAAAATCCTCTCCACCTGATTCTGGCTCCTGCTCTTCAAAATCCTGCTCGGCCGGCTCATCAAACTTCGGTTCATCAAACTTCGGTTCATCAAAATCTATGTCCGATAAATCTGAATCAGAAGAATCAACATCGGGAATGGCCTGGTCAATTGCTGAGTCATCAGCTTCGGAGTCGTTTTCCTTGGTTTCGGTCGCCATTTTTTCTTCTGGCTCTTCATCCTGCTCCAAATCTTTTGTCTCGTCAGATTTTTCCCCGTCGTTTTTGTCCTGGCTTTTTCCGAGTATGGAGCTTATAATCAGGTAGCCCACGCAGCACAATGTCGCGGCAAGAATCACGATGAAAGCCGTTATGCCCTTTGTCTTTATGGAGCTTGGCTTCAGCAGGTAGATTGCGGCGGTCAAAGTAACGCTGGAACCGTCCGATGCCACAAGATTGCTGCTCCTTGTTGTAATCAACGCTGATGAGTGTCCCGTGTTTTCCGGAAGATTTTTGGGAATCGACATAATAAGGTCCCCGTCCGAGACCAGCTGTATTCCCGCAATGTCCGACATCGAGCCTACGGAGCGGAGGAATGTAGTGGCGAAGGCCTCCGAGTGTGGATTGTTTATCTTTAGATTCTGGTTTGTCTCGCGAACAAGCTCGGTGAATCTAAATTCCGCCCGGGATGGACCGTTTTTGTATTCTGCAAAAAGTGCCAGTATGTATGAAAGAACCGTGATTATATATATAACAAGTATCGCAATCCCGAAGAAAAAACTCTTTTTACTTTTCATAAACGCAAGTATACCGTCTTAATTGAGAGTATGCAAGTTTTAGGAGCTCAAAAAAAGAAACTTTGTTGTATTCTGTCCTAGCTCTGAGCCACGCCGCATACGGAAAAAGGGGATACAGATCTGTGTTTTTTGTCAGCACAGAAGCCGGTACGGTCAAGCCGCCTTCTTTAAATATCGGCTCCAATCTGCCAATCCATTGATATAATTTTTGCTCTCCGGTTCTATCATTTACATAACAGCTGTTATGTTGATTTTCGAGTGTCCCGCCATTGAATTTGTATCCATATTTTTCGCACCAGAGGAGGAATGTCTCCCTGAAACTCTGCATGACAGGGCTTGTCATCGGTCTAATCAGTCTGTCGCCAAAAAGACTTTCCACGTCCGATTTGAAAAGCTCGGTCCTGAACATGAGCGCGCTGTGTTTTGTTTCCAGATTTGTGAGCCTTGTCGATGTGCTGTTGAAATTTGTGTCCAGATATGTTCCACGGCAATATGGTTTCCCTCCGCTGTAGGAAAAGTCAGCCCCGAACACCCGGATTTTTTTTGCCCCGAGCTGTCTTGCCAAATCACATGCGGCTATTGTCACCGTGCCGGAACCGCTTTCAACCGATGCTGGTCCAAAATCTCCGTAAATGGCCGAACAGAGCGGGTGGTGGCTCCTGATGAAAATGGTCCTGAATCCACGTCCCATTGCAATCTGCACTGCGGATGGATTTGCGCAAAGGTCGAACACAAATGTCGTTGATTTTTTTTCCATGCCGTCGTCAATATAAAAATGGCTTGACGAAACTGCCTGTCCGTCGATTGAAACAACATAGTC
>DGGQ01000068.1 GCA_002392275.1 Treponema sp. UBA3870 | reverse complement strand
GTACGCTGTACATGGAATTCAAGACCTGGCGCCGCAAAAGGGCAAAAGCGAAAGCGGCTGGAGATTAAGGGAAATACGCCTCCGGTACCTTTGTACATATCATTGTAAAATATTTGTCTTTTTATCAAATTACATATGATAAAAAAGGCGAAATTTTTATGAATTAGCACTTTTTGTATCATACAAAAGTAAATTTTAAAAATAGTGTTGCTAATTTGTGAAAAAATCGCAATTCTGTATTTTTTCATAATCCTTTTCCCCATTTTTTCGTTTATATTCATGGTATGGATTCTGTTATCACATACCAGGACTATCGGGCTTTTATGCAACAGTGGTTTGCAGAAAAAAAAGCCCGTTCCGCCATGACGTGGCGGGAGTTTGCGAAGCTGGCTGGCTTCAAGTCCCCGGTGTATCTCAAACTGGTATGCGAAGGAAAGTCAAGTCTGCGGGGTCAGGGTGTTTTGCGTGTAGCGCGGGCAATGGGGTTGGAAGGCTTTGAACTGGCTTATTTCAAGTCCATGGTGGCGTTCAACCATGCAAATCGGGAAACTATAAGGCAAAAACATTTTGACGAGATGCAGGCCTTGGCAAAAGCCCATAAGGTAAATGTCCTTGGTCAGAATTCCATGAGTTATTTTGAATTGTGGCAGAATCCGGTGCTTCGCGAATTGGTGCCCCACATGCCTGGTAAAAAGCCGAAGCAGATTGCGGTGGCGTGCATGCCGAAAATTTCGGCCAGACAGGTTTCCGAGACGCTCAAACGCCTAACGGATATGGGACTGCTCAAAAAGGTGGGCAAGGATACCTTTAAGCAGACCAGCAATACAGTTTCTACGGGAAAGATGGATTTTGTTCCGCTGGCGGTGCAGCAGATGCATTTACAGATGGGAAACTTTGCTTTGGATGCTATTAAGAATGTTCCCCTCTCTGAGCGCTCCGTATCGGGGCTTACCCTTGGGCTAACTCAAAAAACATTTCAGAAAATTGAGAAGGAACTGGCAGAATTTCGCAAGCGCATCATTGCCATTGCAACAGAAGACGATGACATGGAACGGGTCTACCGACTCAATTTGCAACTGTTCCCTTTGACTTGGAATATCAAATCGAAAAAGGATTGAAAATGACAAAGTTTTTCAATATGGTCAACTACTCTATCATTGCATTTGCCGTGCTTTGTCTCTGCGGGTGTTCCGATGACGATAAGCATGCGGGCGGTGCGACAGAAGAGACGCAGATTGCCATTGAGGACAAGACCATTGCGGGGGTTTCCGAGAAGGGACCTTTCGTGAACGGCTCCGCGGTGCGTCTTTATGAGCTGAATTTTGAAACCCTTGGCCAGACAGGAAGGGCCTTTACGGGGAAGATTGCTAGTGATAGGGGCGATTTCCGCTATACGCATCTTAATCTGGAGTCTCAATATGTACTCCTGGAAGCGAACGGTTTCTACCGTAACGAGGTGAGCGGTGAGAAATCGGCGGCTCCCATCACGCTGAATGCATTGGTAGATGTGTCTAACAAGGAAACGGCAAACATAAACCTGCTTACCCATTTGTCGTATGAACGGATGCAGCATCTAGTGGATGACGGAGCTTCTGTGGCCGAGGCAAAAAAGCAGGCGGAGCAGGAAATCCTCAAGTCGTTCTACATTGAGGACGAATCCATCGGGGAATTCGAAGGTCTCTCCATATTCGAGGCGGGCAAGGGCAATGCGGCGCTGTTGGCAATTAGCGTGCTCATGCAGGGCGACTTGAGTGAGGCTGAATTCTCGGAGCGGCTTGCCAATTATGCCTACGACATCGAGAAAGATGGCGTGTGGAATGACAGCGCTGCAAAAACAAGTATTGCGGACTGGGCCAGCGTCATTAGTGTTGATAATTACTATGCCAATATTCGCAAGAATATGGAAGACTGGAAGCTTTCCGAAACGATTCCTGAGTTTGAAAAATCTGTTGATAAGTTCTGGTGGGAAAACTATGGCCTTGGGGATTGCGACAAGGATGCGGAAGGCGTAATTAAGGAAAACCAGAACAAGGGAAGTGTACATAAGGACAAGAAATTTCTTTGCAAAAATCTGCGATGGGTTTTCTCTATGGGGGAGAACTGGACTGTTTTTGATGATGCGGGCGATAACGGAACCTCTAAAATAAAAATGGATCCAGGTGTATACCCGATAAGGGCGGAATATTCTTTAGGTTTGACTAATCCGGAAAAAGGACTCCCGAATGTCTTAATCAAATATTTTTTGAATAAGGATTCTTCAACGGAGGATATTTCTGGATGTGCTGCTCTTAAGTATTCCTACAAAGGGGCTAGCCATTATTTTGAGGTGCAAACTCCATCAATAACGGACTACGGATATTTTTATGTGTGGGCAGAAGCATCCGATACTTGGAAAGAGCAAACTTTAAAATGGAATAAGTTTGAAAAGTATTTTTGGGCAACGAATGAAGTGACCTTGGATGAAACCAAGAAGAACGTTGATGCGTATGTTTGGCTAATTAAGGACGACGCCGAAAAAGAAGGGACTCTAGAAGTCACCGAAGTGGAATGTGTTAAGGAATGAGGGGGTGTAATTATGTCAAATATTTTTGTAGCACAACTAGATGGCGCGGATTTCATGTTTTCCAAGAATGACGACATGAAAGAAGGATTATTCAAGCAATATGAACGGGTCATTGTAAGAAGCATTATTACGTCATTCGGCCTGGATTTTCTAGTCTCTGACAGAAACGGAGGAGATGTCGATACCGTACACAATATCCGCAACAACCCTAATGATTACAAGAGCGAAAGAAATCGACAGAACTACCAGAAACGAGGAGAATACAACTCCTATGAATATCATGGGGATTCCCAGTACATAGAGACGAACAGGTTTTACAGCAGGCAGAAGAAAGCCGGAACGCTTCATGATTCCTATACTGGGAAGAAGATTACTCCCAATGAAAAAATGGATTTGGACCATGTCGTTTCTGCAAAAGAAATTCATGATGATCCTGGTCGAGTATTGTCGGGGCTGTCTGGGGTGGAGTTGGCGAATAGTCCAGAAAACCTGAAGCCCACTAATCCGCATACCAACCGTCAGAAGAAAGCCGATTCAATGGATGATTACCTTGAAAAGCATGGCGACGAGTATTCTGAAAGTGAAAAGTCGAGAATGCGGGAGGCCGATAAAAAGGCGAGGGAGTCTCAAGAAGCCAGGATCAACATGGCGTACTATACCAGTCCTGCATTTTGGCAGGATTCCGCGATTGCTGCCGGAAAAGTAGGCGTCAAGATGGGATTAAGGCAAGCGCTAGGCTTTGTTTTTGTAGAAATATGGTTTGCTATAAAGGAAGAGTTCGAAAAAGTTGATTCTGTCCTGAATATGGATGCCGGGGAATTTTTCAATGCATTGGGCACCGCCGTAAAAAGGGGTATTGAAAACTGCAAGAAAAAATACAGGCAACTGTTGGAATCTTTTAAGGAAGGAGCCTTGGCCGGTATTTTGTCTAGTCTGACAACGACCTTGTGCAACATATTCTCCACTACGGGGAAAAATATAGTCCGCATTATTCGACAGGCATGGACGTCGATAGTCGAAGCGTTGAAGATATTGTTTATCAATCCGGACCAGTTGCCATTCGGGGACCGCATGCTGGCCTTTACCAAGGTTATTGCGACAGGTGCGAGCGTTGTCATTGGCGTGTTGGTCAACGAGGCGGTTTCTTCGACGGCGTTGGGCCAGGTACCTGTTGTTGGCGAGGTCATTTCCGTTTTTTGCGGAGCTTTTGTAACCGGCATCATGAGCTGTACGCTGCTCTATATTCTGGATACGAATCCGCTGGTGAAAAAGCTTGTTGCTATGCTGAATTCTTTTAAATCGTCATATGACGTTTATATGGAGAAACTAAAAGAAGAAGTCGCATATCTAGAACAGTATGCTGCCGAGTTGATGCAGATAGATATCGAGTCTTTCAAAAAGGAAGTCAAGGCGTTTTCCTCTGTTTGTGAAGAGATTGGCTCTGCAACGGATGAATTTGCCCTGAATTCAATCTTGGAGAGGGCATACGAAAAAATGGGTTTCCAGAAGCCTTGGGAAAAGGCGGGATTTGATTCACTGGATGACTTTATGGCTGATGAGAATGCCGAATTAGTCTTTTGTTAACTACATCAATATAAAAAGGAGGCTATTATGCCAATACCACTGATTTTTGGAATAGGTGCTGCTGCCGCAGCTGCGCTCGGCGTCGGGGCTGGTGTCAAGGGCGGAATGAAAATGAAGGAAGCCAATGACTCCATAAAGGCGTCCGAGGCAAGAAACAAACAAAATATTGAACAAATGGAAAAACGTCAGGGACCGGCGCAGCAGGCGCTGGAATCCTTGGGACGTTCCGAGAAGGAGATTGAAAAAAGTTTTGGTGAATTTGCGAACGTCTTTGAAAAGATTAAAAATAGGCCCAAGTTTAGTGAAATAGAAAATGAAAATTTCAAGTGTCCTGAATGCGATCTAGCCAAGCTGAAGGACACATCCGTTGCTGCAGAGGCTTTTATAGGAAGTGCCGGAGGTGTTGGGGCCGGTGTCGCGGGTGGTGCGGCTGCTTCTTCCGGTTTATTCGCTCTTGTTGCTGCTGCTGGAACAACGACAGGTGGCACTGCTATTGCCGGACTTTCTGGAGCTGCTGCGACAAATGCTACATTGGCATGGATTGGTGGTGGTAGTTTGGCTGCGGGTGGTGGAGGAATGGCCCTAGGTTCTGCACTCCTGACGGGTGCAACGGCGGGAGTGGGCCTCCTGGCTGCAGGAATCATATTCAATGTGACTGGTTCCAAGCTTGAGGAAAAGGCGCGAAATATCAGAAGGCAGGTGGATAAGGCCGAAGAGCAGATAAATAAAATCATCCATTTCTTGGAGGATTTAAAGAAGGCCGCATTGGACTATAAAGCAATATTGCTTCAGGTGGATTCTCGTTACAAGGATCACTTGACCCGCTTAAGGACTATTGTTATTGATAACGGGAAAGATGATTATATGCAATTTACGGATGCGGAAAAACTGCTGTTGAAAAATACGGTTTTGCTGGTTGGGCTCTTGTACGAGATGTGCAAGGTCAAATTAGTGAATCCGGCTGATTCTGAGGAAGATGTTGGGACGGTCAATAATTCAGAAATATGTGAGAAGAGAAAAAAGGCTAATGAATTCCTAAGCACGCTCAATTAAGATATAATGCCGTTCAAATGCGACTGTTGCGGTTGCTGCTGTCGCTCCCTGAAAAAAGTCCCTGCCCTGGTGGACTTTGACAGGGGCGACGGCGTCTGTGTGCATTTGCAGGATGACAATCTCTGTGCCATATATGACCATCGTCCCGAAATCTGCAATGTGGAACTGATGTACGAAAGGTTCTTTTCTTCGGTTTATACGAGGGAAGAGTTTTTTCGGTTGAACGAGAAACAGTGCGAAAAGATAAAGAACTGGTTCTGAAAGCCTTTAGGTATTTACCACCGCGAGTCGTAGGGATGCCTATACAAAAAAGCCCATGGAGGCAATCCATAGGCTTTTGATATATCGGCTTGAACCGGACTTTTACTGTTTTTTGTTCAGCGTCTCGATTCTTTCCTGAAATTCAGCGACCTTTTCTGCAGACAGGCCCATTTCGCGTAGGACGGCTATGGAGTCAGCACGTTCTTCCTTGCGACCCTGGCTGAATCCTTCGGTCTTGCCCTGGGCGAACCCTTCGGTACGGCCTTGCACCCTGCCTTCAGAAAAACCGATTTCGTGTTCTGCTTTCAAGTCCGTCATATTCTTTACCTCGGCATTGAAAAGTTCCTCTACAAAGTTAATCAATTTCACAGAATCAAGCAAGTGCCGGAATGTCTCGTTCTGCATAATCTTTTCGGGAA
>DGGQ01000049.1 GCA_002392275.1 Treponema sp. UBA3870 | reverse complement strand
TCTGCTCCACCGGCGCGCCCGTGATTATCATGCCGTCGTACTTGTTTTTAAAAATCTCGCTGGACGGAATGTAGAAGCGCGAAAGATGGTCCATGCTCGTGTTTTTGGAGACATGGCTTTCCATCTGCACAAGGTGGATGTTTATCTGGAGGGGAGTGTTCCCTAGCAGCCTGAGAAGCTGGGTCTCTGTCGCAATCTTTGTTGGCATCAGGTTGATTATGGCTATGTCGAGCGGACGGATTTCCTGTGTGGATGCCCTGCCCTCGGTCATAACGAATATGTTTTCCTTTTCAAGCACCGACCTGGCCGGAAGATTTTCATCTATTTTTATAGGCATCAGCCGCACCTCCGTTTGGATGGTTCCTTATTGGTGAACCTGAAAAACTTCATCTTTTCAAGGTAGCCCATTGTAGCATAAAAAAAGCATATTTGCTATTATGTAGCGATAAAGAAGAAAAAATTTAGGGTGATTTTATGAAGGCGGATAAAAAATCGGCAGTAAAGAAACTTAGGGAAATGGTTTTTTCGGCAAAACAGGAGCCCGAGCATTTCCGTTCCAATTTTGACAGGACATTTTCAACGGTGTTTCTTCCAAACAATGTTGAGTGCGTTTCGCGGGAGTATGGCGGGATAAAGTGCGACGTGATTTCGCCCATGGTCTACTCTTCAAAGAGGGTCATAATCTACATTCACGGCGGGTCCTTTGTCGGGGGATCATGCGCCGCCTACAGAAATTTCTGCTCGTCATTTGCCCATGCGTCGTCATGCAGAATCATTGTTCCCGAATTCCGTCTTCCACCGACATATCCTTTTCCCGCGTCGATTGATGATTTGGTCAACGTGTTCCGCTCGGTCTATGAAGAGGAAAATGTTGCCAGGAACCTTGAGATTGCGGCGTCGGGTCTGAGCAGGTCGAATTCGTCCGGTCACATAATAATTGCTGCCGACGGAAGCGGTGCGAGCCTTGCCATGGCCTTGATTTTTAAAATCAACAAAAAGTACAGACCGAACATACAGAATCTGATTCTGTTTTCTCCTTGGCTTGACATGAGTTCGGACAATCCTCTTGTTGCCGGTGGAAAAAAAGTCAGCGACGGTGTTATGAGCGGTGATGCTCTCCATGCGGCTGTTGACAAGTATACTTACGCCGCGAATATTTCCAATCCGCTGGTCTCTCCCCTGAAGGCCCCGGTTGAAGATTTTGAGGCCTTCCCCCCCGTGTACATCCAGATGGGGCAGGACGAGATTCTTGTAAGGCAGGCCATTGAGCTGAAGAACATACTCTCGCAGGTAGATGTCGAGTGTACCATGGACCTTTGGCCCGGCATGATGTACATGTTCCAGATGGCGGACGAGTTTTTGCCGGACTCACATCTTGCGGTCAACAAGGTCGGTGACTTCATCAGCAAAAGGGAGGGCGACTCCGCCGAGGAGATTGAGGAAAGACAGAGGATAATCCGCAGGAACAATATATTTCAGGTCGAGTCCTGAAAAAGGGGAGTGACATGGAGCTTCTTTCACCGGCCGGAAACGTTGACAAGCTGAGATACTGCTACGCCTATGGTGCCGATGCCGCATATATCGGGCTAAAAAACTTTTCGCTCAGGGTAAAGGCGGACAATTTCTACGCAGACGAGTTTTTGCGGGTCCGAAGCCTTAAAGAGCAGTATCCTGGCCGCCGTCTGCATTGCGCGCTGAACATCAGCTTCCACAATTCCGAAATCGACAGGCTTGTGAACGACATTCCTTATTTCAGGGAATATCCGATAGACGCTTTCATTGTTCAGGACCTTGGGATTGTCCCGATTCTGCAGAAAAATTTTCCAGATGCCCAGCTCCATCTTTCAACTCAGGCAAGCTGCATGAACCGTGAGGCCGTCAAGATGTACAGGTCCCTTGGTTTCAGCCGTGTGGTCATGGGTCGTGAGGCATCGCTAAAGGAGATTGCGGAAATCAAGGATGCCGTCCCGGACATGGAGATTGAGTGCTTCGTCCACGGAGCCATGTGCATTGCATACGCTGGCCGCTGTCTTATGAGCGCGTATCTGAATGGACGTTCGGCGCAGGAGGGGTTCTGTTCGCATACATGCCGCTGGGATTACGACGTGATGCTCCCCGGTCAGACTGTTGATGGAAGTCCGTATTCCCCCGTGGCAAAATCCATTGCGCAGAGCGGGGAACTTGTTTTGCGGGAACACAAAAGGCCGGACGAATATTTTCCTGTGTACGAGGGAGAGAATTTTACAGCCGTGCTTTCGTCGAAGGATCTCTGCATGATCGACCATCTGGCCGAACTGAAAAAGGCGGGTGTTGATTCGCTGAAGATTGAGGGCCGCATGAAGAGCGTCTACTATGTCGCTATGATTACCCGGGCATACAGAAAGGCGCTGGATGCTCTTGATGGAAAAATATCCGACGCGGAGGCTGCCCCTTTTGTCGAGGAGCTTTACAAGGTGAGCCACAGACCGTATGCGACCGGATTCTATTTTTCAAGAACCGATGCCGATGTTACTGTGTCCGGTGCAAGCGAAAGCACATGGGATTTGTGCGCGGAGATTGGAGCGGCCATTTCTGAACTGGATATGGAAAAGATTCTTGAAAAGGGGGTCGCACTTGAAAAACGCCGCGCCGAAGAATATGAGTCCCTTGTTCCCCAGGCAAAGGAGGCCTACGACCAGCGTGTGAAGAATCTGCCGGACAGATACCTTCCGGGCGTTGCCAAAAAAGATGGGTGGAAAATGTATCCAATCAAAGCACTGAACATGATTGACGGGGACACAAAGCTGGAACTTGTTGCCCCCGACATCTCCCATGAGAAAATCAAAAAGGATGATTACGTCCTTGTCAATCCAAACACGGGAGAAATCTACAGATGGTGCTGCGACGGACATCCTGCCGTAATCTACACGTCCATGGAAATCCCATCCGGATCCCTTCTCAGGGCCTATGTAGCAGAAAACCCACGCGCCAGTGGCAAACGGTAGAAAAAAGTCGGACATAATTTTTTATATAAAGAAATTGCATTGACTTTTTTATATGATGTGATATTATTTATTTAGTTCGTGGGCTGCATTTCTATGCAGTTGTTTCGCTTGAAAAAGCCGCGGCTCTTAAATCCCCTGCTTCTGTAGGGGATATTTATTTACCATGAGTTCCAGCGTATAAACCCGCATACCGTTTTGCTTCACTTCTTTCAACATCAAGGAAACAACACCTTCTTTTCCATCTGAAAATTCAATGTCCTTTTGAAATCTATGTACAGCAAGTACGTTTGGATCATTTTTTCTGTCGGGAAAGGATCCTATAAAATCGGAGTTCTCGAAAATGTTTTTAATATTTTTGGCCGCCTCAAAATGGTTTTCTACTGAAAATCCATTTACAACCGACTTTGTTATGGCTTTGTCAGAAGATATTTTGTTGGCGGTATTTTTCGAAAATCTTGCTTTGAATCCATTCTTGGTATTTGTGAATACGGTTCCGAACATTCCAGCTACCGCCGACAAAAAATCCTTGCGACAGGCATTCCTCAGTCTGCTTTCTTCCTGCGAGATTTTGTATGATTCATAGGCATCAGAGATTTTTTCTCCTGACTCGTTGGCCCAATATCAGATATGGTGTCCGTTTTCCCAGCAATCTTCGAGATGGTATTTTGCGTCTTTGTTTTCTTCCATACTATTTTTTCCAGAACGACGGTGAGAAGAATACCATCATCGTGAAAAACTCCAGACGGCCCGCGAGCATCGCAAATGAGTAGAGCCATTTTACAGCATCGGGAAGCCATCCGTAGTTGCAGGAAGGACCAAGCTTGCCGAATGCGGGACCCACGTTGCCTATCATGCTTATCGCGCCGGTGAACGAGGTCAGTATGTCCACACCAAAAATGCAGGCGACAAGGGTTGTTGCGAATACCAAAAGCAGATAGAAAAAGAAGAATGCCGTGACCGTCACCCCAATCTCATTTCGCCTTGGCTGCTTGTCAATCCTCAATGCGAAAACGCCCCTCGGGTGCAAAAGTTTCAGGACCTCGTTGTGCGCAAGTTTTGAGAGGACGACCCACCGAATCACCTTGACACCACCTGCCGTGGACCCCGCGCATCCTCCGATAAAAAAGAGGATGAAGATAACTGCCTGGCTTGCCGTGGACCAGGTTGTGTAATCATCCGTGGCGAATCCTGCTGTGCTGATTATAGTGAGCGACTGGAACGACGAATACCTGAGCGACTGGAAAAATCCACCGTAGCGACCCATCTCAAAGAGCGCAATCAGAATGCTTGAGCCGAATACTATGCCTAGGTATGCCTTTAGCTCCGAGTTGTCCTTCAGCGTCTTGAAGTCCCTCCGAATCAGGCTGTAGTAAAGCGAAAAGTTGATTCCCGCAAGGAACATGAATGTTGTTATAATCCAGTCCACCGCCGGGGAGCGGAATCCGCCTATGCTCGTATTCCTTGTTGAAAATCCACCGGTCCCAAGTGTTGACAGGGCGTGGCAGAGCGCCTCGTAAACACTCATTCCCGCTACTTTCAGCAGAATGGCCTCCATCACTGTCAGACCGAAGTACATGAACCAGAGTATCTTTGCTGTCGTGGTGATTTTTGATGTGAGCTTTCCTTTTTCAGGTCCCGTCGTCTCCGCACGGATTAGCTGGAATCCACCGACACCCAGAAGCGGAAGGAGAGCGACCGTCAGCGCCACAATACCCATACCCCCCAGCCAGTGCGTAGTGCATCGCCAAAGGTTTATCGAGTAGGCAAAGGGAAGTCCCTCGATTTCCGAAAGAATTGTCGCCCCTGTGGTTGTGAACCCGGATATGCTCTCAAAAAAAGCGTCCGTGAAATTCGGAATAGCGCCGCTCGCAAAATAGGGAATCGAGCCGAACAGAGCTGACGCAAGCCACGCAAGCGTGACCACAACAAAACTTGCCCTTGTGCTGAGTCTGTATTTCTTTTTCCGTCCCGCGAGATAGAAAAACACGCCCACGACAAAACTGATTGCCATTGGCACGACAAAATATGGCAGAACCTTTTTTTCTCCATAGACCAGCGCGCAGATTATCGGGAGAATGAAGGTCAGACCCACGATGGCCACAATCAAAAAGACCACCCGCGCGACCGTGAACGCCATTCCGGCTGTCTTAGTCTTTTCCACTTATCAGCTCCAGTATCTCTTTGCTTCCAGACTCCTGAATCAGAACAACATGGTCCCCAACATTGAGGGTGGTGTTTCCGTTCACAAGATCGTATCCACCGGACCCGGGTTTTTGAATCAGAAGCATGAGGAATTTTCCGGGCTTGGCGATTTCCTTGAGCGTCTTCCCAAGGACAAGGCTCTTTGACGGAACATCACATTCTATAATCTCGAATCCACCGGTTGAAACTGTATGCACCTCCTTGACATTCTCGCCGCGCAGATGGCTCATTATGCTGTCAACAACGGTGTCCCTGATTGGAACAGCGACATTCACGCCCATCTTTTCCGCAATCGACGAGTAGGCGGAGTTTGTAATCAACGCGACGGTGTTCTTGACCCCGAGAGCCTCGAAGTACGAAGCAACAACAAGATTCAGCTCATGGTTGTGTGTGGCGCAGATGCAGAGGTCCGACTTGTCCAGCTCCTCCTCGTGGATAAAGTTCTCGTCCGTGATGTCCTCCTGAAAAATATCCGCGTCCGGGAATTTGTTGACCGCCATGTCGCACAATTCCTTGTCGCTGTCAACAATCAGAAAACGCTGGAAAGTTTTTTTCGTGCTCTTTTTTTTGCCCAGAATCTTTGCGAGCATCGGAATCTTTTTCTGCTTGGTGCTGTTGCCCAGAAGCATCTCCGCCACAAGGGTTCCAATGCGACCGACACCGACAAGCACGGTCTTCTTGATTTTTCTCTCGCCCTCGCCGCACATCTGCCTGATTTCGTCAAGATTGTCCCTGTGGGAAAGCACGCCAATCGAATCACCTGCATTGAGGATTGTGCCTCCAACGGGAAGGGAGGA
>DGGQ01000204.1 GCA_002392275.1 Treponema sp. UBA3870 | reverse complement strand
GGTTCGACTCCCTTCTACCGCTCTTAAATCCATCCGTTCATTCGGGTGGATTTTTTTTGTCCTGAAATTTGATTTGCCGGCTGGCTTCTTGATTCGTGCGTAGGGTTCAATACCATGCTTGCGGTGCGGCCAATGTTCTGCGTTGATTTTCGTTGATTCACTGTTAACTATAAAATCCCTAGTCAATGAAGTCCGAAATTTTTTTCATCACATCGCGCAGGGTCCGCAGGTCTGTTCCCTCATCCCCTGAAATCAGAGAGTGGTTTGCATTTTCATAAACCGAAAGCGGAATTGAATTTTTTCTGCATCCGTCCGTCACCTGCTCCAGCGAAATCCATGGGTCGGCCTTTCCGTAAAATGCAAGAGCGTTTTCAATATCCACGGAAAATGTCTGGGGGATTGGTGTCAAAAGAATTTTTTTACAAAAAAGATTGTTGCGCGAAGAATAGATTGCGGCTGCCGCAGTTCCAATGCTTTTTCCCACAAACAAAATTTTTTCGTAGCATGTCCAGTCAATCGGGGACAAAATTTTTTCCGTCTGGTTCATCGCGCGCTCCACCGCCACATCCAGATTCTGTTTCGCGTCACCAGCAAATCCATCGTAGCCCACCGTGATGATTGAGTATCCTTTGTCGCGTGCCAAATCCATTGCGCCTTTAAGGAGCGGTCGTTCAAATCTATATCCAATGCCGGGAAAAAATACAGCTGCCTTCATACGTTCATATTTTACGGATTGAATTTTAAATTTCAAGTTCGTAGTAATCAATGCTCGCTCCGCCGGATTCAATGGAAAGATTTTTTGACACGGCTGGAATAAAAAATGCATTGGTAAAGGATACCTCCCCTCCGTTTGCAAAAACTTCTATTGAATTTGTGTCCACAAGAATCCTGAGAAAAACTTGTCCGCCGTCCACGGAAAAAAGTTTCGCGCTTCTCTTTTTGATTTTCCCCCCACCGTTGATTGAATGGCTTCTGTCGAATGTCAGAATATTTTTTTCCGCACAATAGTCCAGTGAAACAAAAAAATTTCCGTCGCCGATTTTCAGACTCAAGTTTTTCCCGGTCCCGATTTTTATTTCGGCATCAAAATGTTGTGCGTCAGGGACATCAATTTTTTTCTTGCCACCGTCCACCAAAAATGTCAGCCGCTTTTTTCTCAGCGAAAGAATTTCCCTTGCCGGATTCTGCACAAGCCGGTTTCCGTTCAGCGGAAGCTCCCGGGGAAAAACCATCATTCCGCACCACGGAAGATTTTCTGGAGTGACGGGACTTTCCCATGACGACATCCATGCGACCATAAGCGTGCGGCCATCAGGAAGGGTACATGTCTCTGGCGCGTAGAAGTCCAGTCCAAAATCAATCTGCGCATAGTCCATTCCGTTTGAAAGCTGCTCCGGCGAAAAATCGAAAGTTTTGGAATCAAGTTCCCCAAGCATGTAGACCGAGTTGTTTCCGTCGTGGAATCCCTTTTCAAAATCCTCCTCCATGCCCTGCGGTGAAAAAATCAGAACGTCCTTTGTTCCTTGCCTAAAAAAATCGGGACACTCCCACATTTTTGTTTTTCCGTCTTTCGATTCTGCAATGGTCTTTACAAATCTCCAGTCCGAAAAATCTTCCCGCGAAACATTTTTGAAAAGAACCATCGCACCCGCGCCGTCCATTTTTTTCAGTACGCAAAGCATGTAGAGGCTGCCATCCATTTTAAAAATCTTTGGGTCGCGGAAATCCTGTGTCTGGTATTCAAAAGGGATGTTCCTTTTGTCAACAACTGGATTTGAATCAATTTTTTTGTACTCAAGTCCGTCGCCAAAAGCAAGGCACTGGTGCTGGATATTTTTTGAGACGCCGGTGTAGCAGAGCATGTGGATTCCATCCAAATCAAGCGCGGTTCCAGAAAAACATCCGTCCATGTCGAAGGGGGAATCCGGGGTGAGCGCGCCAGGCTCGGTTTTCCAGTGGACAAAATCTGTTGTGGTCGCATGTCCCCAGTGCATGGGCCCCCATTTTGTCGAGTACGGATGCCACTGGTAAAAAAGGTGGACCCGGTTTTTGAAAAACGAAAATCCGTTCGGGTCGTTGCACCAGCCAATCGGGCATGAAAAATGAAATAGCGGTCTAGAAAAATCCATGAAATAATTTTACACCCGGATGTAACTTTTGTCATTCCAAAACAATTGACATTATATAGAAATAATTGGAAAATGGTATTGAATCTGGAGGAAGTATGAAGAAAAAAATTGGATTCAGGTTGGCGGTTCTTTTGGGTGGTCTTCTGTTTTTGACTGGCGCAGCTTTTGCCAATCCGTCTTTCCGCACATCAAATCAGAACAGGAAAAAAGGAAGTACGAGTGTCGAGAATAAAAAAAAGACGGACAAAAAGACCGACTCGAATAGCGGTAAAAAATCCTCTCCGACAGTCACTTCGATTTCAGAAAAAATTTCCGCGTCCAACGAGGAGCTTGCTATTATTGTTGAAATCAACTTGATGCGCTCGAACCCAAGGGAGTATGCGGAAAAATACATCAAGCCGCAGATTACTTCAAGCAGTTCAAGCTACTGGACAAGCTGTGTCAGCGACATGTCAAAGATTTCCTCGCTCGGTGAATTCTCCTATGCCGAGGGTCTGTATCAGGTTTCCAAGGCTCACTCGACAACACAGGGAAAGACAACCCAGACGGGCCACACGAGAACCAATGGCGAAAGCTGGTCCACCGTGATAGACAGGTACTGCAAAAAATATTCGTCGGTCGGTGAGAACATTTCCTACGGACCAAACAATGCGCGCGATATTGTGATTCAGCTTCTTGTTGATGACGGCGTTTCGAGTTTGGGACACAGAAAAAATCTGTTGAGCAAGGAATACACCTGCGTCGGAGTTTCCCTTGACACACACAAGTATTACAGGTACATGTGCGTAATGAATTTTGCTTCCGGGTGGGTGGACAAATAAGATGGTTTACAAAACAGAAATACTGGTGCGCTCATACGAGCTTGATTCCTACAACCACGTGAACAACGCCGTCTACCAGAATTATCTGGAGCATGCCCGAATGGATTTTCTCAACCAGATTGGATTCAGGTACAAGGAGTTTTATGACGCGGGGTATTTTCTCTTTATCACGCACGTTGATATTTTCTACAAGTCCCCGGCTGTTCTGAATGACAGGCTGACCGTTGAGACCAGCGTTAAAAATATAAAACTTGTGCGTGGCTCTTTCCATCAGACAATCAAAAGGGAGGACGGGACCGTGTGCGTTGAGGCTGATGTTGACTGGGCCTGCATAACAAAAGAGGGTAGACCGTCAAAGATTCCCGATGATTTTATGCTGGACGCGCTGAAGCCTGATTCCTCTGTTTGACAAGCTGCCTGACTGATTTTCAGTGTTTGATTTTAAACTCCCGTTCCCAATCAACGAGCGGGAGTTCATTTTTTTCCATGCGCTCGATTTCAATAAAGCGGTCGGAATCAAGACGCTCGATCATCGCATTGATTTCCGTTTTTCCGCCCTGGACTTCCATCAAAACCGAGCCGTCCCAATCGTTCAGGACCCATCCCGTAAGTCCATAGTATGAGGCAAGATTTTTTGCGGTCCACCGGAATCCCACGCCCTGCACGGCTCCAAAGAAACGAATCTGAAGGCGAATCTTTTTTTCCATAGTCCAAAGTCGATGCGGAATCTACGAGCGGACTTTTAGTTTAAGCTCAGGAACCGACGACGCGACCTTTGTGTTTTCAGGAATCGAGTACGTGACGAAGGTGTTTCCGGCCACAACCGAATTTTTCCCGATGACAGTTTCCCCGCCAAGGACCTTGGTGTTTGCGTAGATTACAACATTGTCCTCTATTGTCGGATGCCGCTTGATTCCAGAAAGTCCCTGGCCCTTGCTTGTTGATAGCGCGCCCAAAGTCACTCCCTGGTAGAGCTTCACGTGGTTCCCGATTGTGGTTGTCTCGCCGATTACAATTCCAGTTCCATGGTCGATAAAAAAATACTCACCGATTGTCGCGCCCGGGTTGATGTCGATTCCGGTTTCCCGATGGGCATACTCTGTCATGATTCGGGGAATCAGCGGAATGTCCATCAGATAAAGCTCATGCGCGATCCTGTTCGTAAAAATGGCATAGAGTCCAGGATATGAGAATATGATTTCATCCCGGTTATAGGCTGCGGGATCTCCGTCAAATGCGGCCTCCACATCCGTCTCTATCACGCGTCGGATCCACGGAATCCGTTCCATAAACTTTAGTGTCAGCTTCATAGCCAACGAAGAGATCTCCTGCTGCGTTTTTCCCTTATATTTCTCTGTGTCATACGGCAATACAAGGGCGATCTGCTTGCTCAGACGAAAAATAATGTCTTCCATCATCATCGTCAGATGGTTTCTCTGGGTATAAACTTTATACTCCGTATTTGCAAAAAAGCCCTGAAAAACAACTTGCCTCAGTTCACTCAGCACCCGAAGGATTTCAGCCTCCTCCGGCTGACGGAACGTGTTTACGCGGTCGATAAACTTCCCTTCTTCGTAACTGTTCATCACCGCGTCCACCAGGCGCTGAATCCGTCGAACCGTTTCTGTTTTGCGGCCTGTTTCAGGCTCTTTCCGGCTGTCCATTGTGACTTCCTCCATGAACCAGTTTCTTCGACATTATAATCTAATCGTCATCTTTTGACAAATTTGTCTTCCTTCGGGGGCCACTGAATGATCATGTCGAACATACTGGGTTCAATATGTACATAGTTTGGCCGAAAGTGAACCTGATAACCCTGCGCTTCATACAGCTCGATAAAGCGCTGCTGGTGCCTTGATACATAGCCGCGGGCCGGGAAACGAATCTTTACCTCGTATTGTCCCCGCTCTACAGCTTCTTCGATCTTCTGATTGATAATCCCGCAATACCAGGTTTCCATCAGAAAATTCTTTCCGCGTCCCGCTGTTTGCGCCCTGGTTTCCGCCTCCTCTTTCAGCATTCGAAGTCTCTCCTTCCGCACTGCTGTGTTGGAAAAAGCTCTGTCGATATCGGCAGAGCCTTTCTAAAAAAACTAATTAATAGAAGGTCGCAACCGGATCTTCCGGTTCCACGGCAGGCGTTACGCTCATCACGTCCAGAACCGGCGTTTTTTCGCCGAACATACGATTTCGCTGAAGCCGGATCTTTCCTTTGATCACAAACCAGGAGCCTGGCTTTGGTTTCTCCACGTTCCCACGGTAACAGGCCAGTCCGGCAAACTGTGTATCCGCTGCACAGCAGTTCATCAGCATACGTCCGGACACAAATACACTGTCGGGCATCTGTTTGGTGGATTGAGGGAAAAGTGCCTTAAACTGAACTGTTTTCCCTTCATAATCACCGGTATTCTCCATCAGATCCGAGAAAAAGTATGCGAAGTCCCGATCTTCGACGGCGATCACGGGTGCATTCTTATCGAAGGGGAGCGGATCAACCTTCTCGTCCATCACGCTGCGTCCGTCGGGGTATTCATAAAAGATGTTGCAGCGGCGGTTCGCCGTTCGGACAATTTTGTGCAGTGAATCCAGGTCGGAACTGTCGCTGCACCGGTTGAACACAATCACGTCGCACGTCTGGATCTTATCATACACCAGGTTTCGCATGTTTGCGTTATAGAC
>DGGQ01000050.1 GCA_002392275.1 Treponema sp. UBA3870 | reverse complement strand
GTTTATGATTTTAGCCTGGAGACCATTCGCCCGCCTTACACCAACGGCATCACGGATTGTCACCATGAAAAATCCAAGCGAAAGAAGAAAAACGTCGCTGTTGATTCCAGAACGGAACGCTATTGTCGTGCAGAGTGTTGACACCAACGCAGAATGGCTTGATGGCATCCCGCCGGTCCTCCAGATTAGCAGTTCGAAAAGTTCCTGCACACTATGAATTTTTCCAGAAAAAAGATTTATAAGTGTCTTTACAAACTGAGCCGACAGCCAACTGAAAATACATGACAATAGCACAGGATTTCTAATAAAAGAGATAAACTGATCTTTCGCATTATCCATAGCTACATTCTACCCTAATAAAAAGTTTTGTCTAGTCAAACGCCACAATCAGCATGTCCCTAGACTATGGCGACCGTTCCATTATATAACTATGTGGTATGGATTTCAAGGATTTCAGAGCCGGCAGAGACGATGATTCAAAAAGGATTGACCACATTCTTGCAAGAATTTTGGATGGATTCGGGAACTCAAGGATTCAGGAGGCCATAAGGAAAAGACTGGTCAGGCTGAACAATTTAAAAACCACCCCGGGACAGAGAGTCCAAGAGGGAGACATAATATCCGTAGCCACATTTTTAGTTTCCGGGGGGCAAGAGATTCAGTCCGTCGAAAAAAAATCCGCAAAATCTTCCGGCGGAATGCCCACACCGGACGTTGTTTTCAAAAACGAGCACATTCTCATAATCAACAAGCCAAGGGGGATTTCCGCGCAGCCATCGATGAACGGAGAAACCAGCCTCTCGGAATTGATTTCCAAGCTCTACCCCGGCGAAAAAGACTCACTCTCATTCAGGACCGGTCCCCTGCACAGGCTGGACAAAAACACCAGCGGGCTTATGGCATTTTCACAAAGCTCCACCGGGGCAAAATGGTTTTCCGACGCGATGGGCGAACACAAAATCAAAAAGACATACCTTGGGATAGCCGAGGGTCGAATTGAAAAACCAGAGACATGGGTGGACTTTCTTTCCGAATCAAAGACCGGTGGCGGATTCCACAAAATGGAGCTCGCAAGGGAAAAAGACCTGGGACGGGAGGCTGTAACCCACGCCACACCACTTGCCCATGGGAAAAACCAGAACGGGGAGCTAACCCTGGTCCAGTTCGACATAGAGACCGGACGGAAGCACCAGATTCGCTGCCAGAGCATGGCCCACGGACATCCTCTCATGGGGGACTGCGCATACAATGGCCACGGGAAAACTTTTTATCTGCACGCGGCACGGCTCACATTTCCGGACGACAATCCGATTGGACTTCCTCCACAAATTTGTTGCGAGATTCCTAATGATTTTAAAAAAAATCTTGATTTAAACTTGCTAAATTGGGACGGACAACTTATAATTTTTCATTAGAGAATGAAAATATTTAAAATCTTTTTTAAACAAAAATTTACTATCTACGCGCTCGTTGGAGAAAGTGGTACTGGAAAAAGCTACCATGCCAAACTTGTTGCCCAAAAATACGGTCTGACAGCATTGATTGATGACGGACTTTTGATTCAGGACGACAAGATTATAGCGGGGCACACGGCAAAGCACGAAAAGACCTACATGGGAGCGGTACGCATTGCACTTTTCGATGACAAGGAATACCGCGACGAGGTTGCCAAGGCAATAAGGGTCAACAAAATCAAAAAAATCCTCATAATCGGGACCAGCGAGAAGATGGCAAAAAAGATTGCCGAAAGATTGCAGCTTCCACCGCCCGAAAAGATTATAGACATACACAGCATAGCGAGCGACGAGGAAATACAGGCAGCAATCCACAGCCGCAATGTCGAAGGAAGGCACGTAATTCCAGTTGCGGCGGTCCAGATTAAAAGAAGCTACCCTCAGATTTTTGTAAAATCGCTGCACGACTTTTTTACACGCAAAGGCAAGCTGAAAAAGACAGCCACAAGCGACTCAAAGGTCTGGGAAAAATCAATTGTCGCGCCGGAGTTCAGCAAAAAGGACCGGGTTGAGCTTTCGGAGGCGGCAGTGACCCAGATGGTCGTGAAATGTGTCAAGGAATTCAACGAGCAGGTCAAAATCAAAAAACTGACCATAAAGACAAGCACAAGCGGCTACAAGCTGATTGTCACGGTGGACGTTCCATTCGGCAGGCAGCTCACCGGCTTGATTCGCGACATCCAGCAGTGCATTACCGACAACCTTGAACGCAACTCCGGCATTCTGGTCGAGGACGTGAACATAATAATCGACAGGATTACTGGGTTCGAGCCAAAGAAAAAGAGCAAAAAGAAGTCCTGAATCAATCTTCCTCCGGCGGGAGAACAAGCCTTGCCTTTCTTTTGGACTGCTTTATGTGGATTCCATATCCATCCAGAATCCTCTTGATGGCAAAGTCAAGCTCCGTCCTCTGGGGGTTCATCGGGAGGATAAAATTTCTGCATCTGGCCCAGGTCATTTTATAGAGGTCGGCATTGGAACTTCCGCCCTTGATTTCGGCATCCCAGTCAGTAAGCCCGGCCACAAAGTCCTTAAGCACAAAATAGAGACGCTCGCCAAGGCGTGAGTCCGGGTGGTCCTGGACATGGGAATCCAGTGCCCCCAGATTTTCCATGTAGGATTTATAGAATCTTTTGTCGTCCAT
>DGGQ01000056.1 GCA_002392275.1 Treponema sp. UBA3870 | reverse complement strand
GGGAAAAATTAAAAGGATTTATGGATTCGAGGCCTGCTCCTCCCATCCCTTTGTCAAAAACAGCATGGCAAGGACAAAGCCCGGCGACAGTGTTGACTTTCCGCGCAACAATGTGGAGAAATGCGGAAATGTTGTCGCTCTTGCGAAGGACAGGAACCTTTCGGTGGAGTCAGCAGAGAATGCTGTTTCTTTTGTTGTCCAGAGACTCTGCACTGGATGCCGCTCGACGGACATATTTCTTTCAGGAAAATCGAAAGGCTCTGAAAAAAATTTTCCGCCAGACGCCTTTGTTCTTGATTCCGACACGGAAAGGGAGCTTGACCGGTACCTTGAGACATCGGGAACCATTCCTGCCGGTGAAAAAACTTCGGCAAAAATACCTGTGTGTCTACAAAAAATTGCCGATAATGTTAAGGACTGGAACCACCGAAGTATTAAAAGGACTTTGGATATGTTCGATTCGATAAGCCCCGACCATGCGGCTGTTGATGAGAAACTGTTCTGGAGGTCCCTGCTGCGTGGGGGGATACAGGGAATCCTGTATGTCTGCGACAGCCTGAAAAAGGTGTCCTCCGAATCTGCGGGGGGTGCCGTGTAGAGAAAATTGCAAGTGATAAAGAAATGGGTTTTGCTTACAGCGCTAATTTTTTTCACATTACCGCTTTCGGTTTCCGCCGGGGATTTGAATCTCGTGGAGGAGGCAAGGGAAAACGGTATGAATCTCCATTGGGACCCGTTGAGCAGGTCCGGGGTTCTTGAAAAAAATGGACACTACATTTCTTTTTCAGTTGGAAACGGTTTTGTGCTGAAGGATTTCACGCTTCTTGTCAAGGATGACGCTCCGTACATCGAGGACAACAACCTCATGGTGAGCCAGTCCTTTATGAGCGGCGCGGAAAACTTTTTGAACGGGACTGTTGACATTTCCAGCTACAAAATTGGTGCAATCCTGATTGACCCGGGGCATGGTGGAAAGGATCCCGGTGCATTGAAGGAATGGACTTTTGACGGGAGGAAGGTGAACATTCAGGAGAAGGACATAACCCTTGCTACAGGCCTTATGTTGAGGGACCTTCTGCAGAAAGCCTATCCCGACAAGAGAATATTGATGACACGCAGCACCGACGTGTATCTAAAGCTGGAGGAGCGGACGGAAATCGCCAACTCCGTAAGGCTGAATGAAAACGAGGCTATACTTTACGTATCCATACATGTGAACGCAAGCCTGGACCAGAGTGTTTCCGGATATGAGGCATGGTATCTGACACCGGACTACAGGAGGCAGGTTCTGGACAGGAAGGTTTCGGACGACGAGGATGTGCAGTCGATTCTGAACGACATGATGGAGGAGGAGTATACACTGGAATCAATTTTGATATCAAAATTCGTGCTTGAAGGCATTGGAGAGCAGGTTGGTAGCCTGAGCAAGTCCCGTGGCATGAAAGCGAACGATTGGTTTGTTGTCAAAAATTCCATGATGCCGAGTGTGCTTCTGGAAATCGGGTTTTTAACCAACGAGACCGAGGCAAGGCTTCTGGGGGACGAGTCCTACTTGAAGAAGGTCGCCATGGGAGTATATAATGGACTACAGGCGTTTGTAAGTCATTTTGAACGCTCACGAGGATTTACCGGCGCAAACTAGGTTCCTTGGGCAAAACCAGTGGGACCGGTGGCGCGGTGGATTAAAAAGGGTAGTTGAAGTGAAAAAGAGCAGTGTAGTTTTTATAGGCTTGTCAGTGGCTTTGTTGGCTGGTGCCGCAATTGTGTCGAATGTGTTGATGAGGAAGGACAGAAACCGGTCGGTTATGTATTTCCCGTCATTCGGTACGGATGATGTGTGCACGGAAGTTCGTTATTTACCTGAAGACTCAGGGGTGGACCCGCTTGTTCAGTATGTGGACGAGCTTCTCCTTGGTCCCATGACAAACAGGTTCAAGCATCTGTTCGCGCAGGGAACGAAGGTGGAGTTCTGCACTGTTGAGAAGGGTGTGTGCTATGTTGGACTGAGCCGCGAGGCTTTGCATCCTAACAAGCAGACCGCTGACATACAGGCCGGCATCGAATTATTAAAAGTGAATATTGTGAAGAGATTCACAGAAATTAGTACAGTTTTGGTGTACATTGACGGTAGAAGCGTCTACGGAAACGGCTGATTGCAACCATGGGGAACTGGCGTCTCCCAAACTTCATGTACTCCGTCTTGTCCATTTTCAAGGATGGGTGGCTGAATTTTTCGCCGCTGCATCGAATCTGGACAATTTGCGGAGGGATGAGAAAAAAAAAGTTGACAAAAAGGCTTTCTTAATAGATACTTACTATTACAAACAAGGCTACATCAAAAGTGTATCAAAAAAAAGGAGCTTCGAATGAAGAGGACTTTAGTTTTAACTGCCGCTGCTGTACTTTTGGCAGGAACATTCGGATTCGCAAAGGAATCAACACTCATCGACTTCACTCTCTTGGATGCTGATATCCTTGAAAATGAAGAAGGTGTTCCACAGGAGAACAGCAGAACATTGATGGATTATTCTGTTGCTGCCGGCGCAACCTTTACCGGCGACCAGAAGAAATTGATGAAGACATCTTTGGCTCTGCCAAACTGGGAAGTCGTTCTGAACTCATCTGCAAGAAACGTTCAGTCTGTTGCTCTCTCACAGGTTGTTGCCGCAGAGGTAAAGAGAGGTGACCAGCCTTTCGTCGGCTCAAATGTTATGGGCGTACGCATCGTATTCCCAACATGGAACAACAACGCCAACGCAAAGATTGTTCCACCATTCGAGATCCAGGCTTACGAGGTTCTCGCTGAGCGTGATGCTGAAGGCAATCCTCAGGAGCAGACCGACGAGCAGAAGGGAAAGTATCTGTTTGAAGATGGATACGGACTCATCCGCAACGTTGGAACAATCAAGTCCATCGCCTGTACAACAATGGGCATGAACTTCCCACACCAGCTCTATGTTCTTCTCAAGGACCAGGACAATATCGAGCGCCGCTATCTGATGGGCAACCTCCAGTTTGACGGATGGAAGACTCTCCAGTGGAACAACCCGAACTACATCACAGAAGTCCGCACACGCGAAATCAGAGTTTACCCAATCTATCCACGTGGAATTCCTTATGTGAAGTTCGCTGGATTCCAGATTACACGTGACGCTGCCGACATCGGTGACAACTACATCGGATACTTCAAGGATGTAAAGGTTATCTATGACCTCGCAGTTCTTGAAACAGACCGCGACATCGATGATGAGGACCTCTGGGGAATCATCACAAAGAAAGAGACAGAGCGCCAGGCCTATGAAATCAGCAAGTTCGGTGACAAGCAGGTTAACCGCTACATCGAAAAGCAGAAGATGGCTACTGAGGACACATTCACAGCTTCTCTGAACGAGGACTCTGACTCAAACGCTGGAAACTAATCCGGTGATGTCCTGTAGTTAAAGACATGAAAAGGGTTGTCCAATTTGGGCAGCCCTTTTTTTGTCTGCAAAAATATTTTAAATTTCCTCTACTTTTTTCTCCGTTTCTGGTGTAGAATGGATTTATGGAAAACACAAAGCTCCCCAACAAGGTGGAAATAAAAAATCTGTATGAAAGCTACTTCGACACGTTTGGCGAAATCCTTTCAAAAATAGAGGCCAGGCTCAAGAAGGTCATCCAGATTCAGTCGCTTCCCACCTACAAATCAAGGATAAAGTCCTTCAAGTCCTACTACAAAAAAATCCTCCGCCAAAAACCCGAAGAAGCCGCAAAACCGGGGACGCTTGCCACTCTTACCGACATGATTGGAATACGTGTAATCTGCGCGTTCATCGAGGATCTTTCGGTGGTCCAGAAAATCCTTCTGGAGAATTTTGATGTCAGGGAGGTCGAAAAGAAGGGGGCGGAGCAGTCGTTCAGGGAGTTCGGTTACGAGTCCGTCCATGTGCTGATTTCCATACCCGAGGACTGTCTTCCTGTTGAACATGTAAAGCCGCTGCCGGAGAATCTTGTATGCGAAATCCAGATACGCACAATCCTGCAGGACGCATGGGCCGAGGTGGAGCATGAGCTTGTCTACAAATCGGACTTCAATCCGTTCGACAAACCCCTTAGGCGAAAACTTGCTTCCATAAATGCCAGTCTTTCGCTTGCTGACACAATTTTCCAGGAAATCCGCGACTACCAGAACAAACTCCAGAGCGAGCTTGGCTCAAGACGCAACACCTTCTACGAAAAAGCGGACGAGCTAACCGATGTTGTCAACGGAAAAAACACAATCGCGCCATCCCCGTTTGCGTTTGCCAGTGACAGGAACGACAGCATAGACGACCTTGTTCTCCAGGCACTCCACGAGCACAACCAGGGCAATTTCGACCGTGCCATAGAGATTTACACACGGATTGTGGAGTCAAATCCAAAGCCGCCGGAAGTGGTTCTTGGTGTAATCTACAAGCACAGGGGTATGGCATATTTTGCGCAGAGCGACTACGGGAATGCCCTTAGCGATTTCAGGTCCAGCGTTGAAAACGACCCACGTGGATTCCGCTCGCTCTACTACCAGGGCATTGTCCTGAGCATAACCGGGAAAGACAGCGAGGCAGTTGAATGTTTTGACCGCTCGCTTGAGATTGACAGGTTCCAGAGCCACGTCTACTACAGACGCTCCCTGTCCTACTACAATCTTGGGGACTATGTGAAGGCCATGGACGACATAAATTCCGCCATAAACCTTGGTCTGGACGACGAGCATGTGAAGGCCCTCCGGCTTAAAATTGTTAAAAAATTTGACATGAATTGAGTGTTAAGGTCTTGACAACTCTGACCATATTCTATATTATGTAAACATCGCAATGCGGTATGTCTCCTTCGTCTAGTGGTTAGGACATCGGGTTTTCATCCCGACAACATGGGTTCAATTCCCGTAGGAGATGACAGGACCTTCTGTTTTCAGGGGGTCTTTTTTTATGCAAAATCATAGCCTGTGGCAGCCATCCCTGAATACATCCGATTTACTCTCCCAGCTTTTAACCTTTAACCTTTAACCTTTAACCTTTAACCTTGTAAGTATAGCTTCTTCCTTTTTTTTCTCCCCGCGCAACGATTCCCATTTTGCACAGGCACCAGAGGGCAAGCCGGGCCTCGTCAGTTTTTACCAGCGGCTCCTTTTTTTTGATTCCGGTAAAAAAATCAGTGAAACTAAAGATTTCGTCAAGCCCGGAAGGAATCAGGCTGAGGTAGGGCCTCTTTCCGTGGAATATGTGCGTGGTTTTCAATTCATCAAGCCTTTTTCCTGTTTTTGTCCAGTTTTTTTTGAATCTCCGCCTTCCGTTTTTTGACTGCACTGCATCCTCGGTCTCCCTTCGTTCCTCCGTCATGGTGATTTCGGGAACCTCCAGATAGAATCTTTTGTCCAGAAGAACGCCGCATAGTCCCGTGAGCTCCCTGAAAATGCTGTAGATGTTCTTCTTTGTGGGGCTTTTCCGCCTCCTGGTCTTTCCGTCGAGGGTCCATGTCTCTATGTATTTTTCCGTAGCAAGGGGATAGACCACCCTGATTTTATGTCCGTCCGCAATCATGTCGGCAATTTTTTGGGAAAGATGCGAGAGGCTTCCGGTCTGGATTTCGGTAATGGAGCCGTCTGGAGCGAGTATGTCGGCAATATAGTCGCCAACAGGGGCCTCCATTTTGCTTTCTGGGATTCCGAGCGCGTAGATTGATTTGAGGGTCCTGTGGAGGTGGGTCTCGTTCAGCGTGTTTATGATTTTGATTTCCTCCGACAGAAAAAAAGTCAAAATTTTATATCATATCGGCTAGTATTCACCTTGACTAAATCAAAATTTCGATAGAAAATGTAGATAAGTGGGGAAACGTGGGAAAAAGTGGAGAAAAATGGCATGGACATGCTGATTGGTGAGTACAGCAACACAATGGACGACAAGGGACGCATCCAGTTCCCGGCCAAGCTGCGCTCTATTTTAAATCAGGATTCACTTGTCATTACGCAGGGGCTAGACCACTGTCTCATGCTTTTTACCACGGAGGAATGGAAGATTCTCGCCGGAAAGATGGTGGGAAGGTCATCCATTTTTGACAACCAGAAGCGTCTTGTCATGCGCAGGTTCATCGCGCCGGCACAGAGTGTCGATTTTGACAAATCCGGAAGGCTGTCAATCCCCCAGAGCCTAAGGGACTATGCTTCCCTGAATCTTGGTGGCGAGTGCATCATATTTGGCATGGACAAATATATGGAACTGTGGGATGCCGCCGTGTTCAGAAAGTTTGACGAGGATTCAGCCCCGTCGGTCCAGGAGGCAATCGAGAGTATGAGGGACATACTCTTGTAGCAGGTTTGCATCGTTTGGGGAAAAGGCGGTGCATTTTTAAAAGTTCTGTTACCAATTCAAAAAAGAGTTGGGTGGGAAAACAGATGTGTGGTGGGGCCAAAGTGGAAATCGTTCATACGCCGGTGCTGCTCAATGAATGTCTTGAATATCTTTCTCCGGCTGGGGAACCGTTTGAGAAGGATGCTTTCATGGTGGACTCGACACTGGGAGAGGGTGGACACTCTTTCAATTTCCTCACAAGGTATCCGACGCT
>DGGQ01000143.1 GCA_002392275.1 Treponema sp. UBA3870 | reverse complement strand
ACTATGCTGAGGACAGGAAGACGATTCGCAAAGCCTGTTTGAAGTATAAGGTATCTTACATCACTACAATTGCAGGTGCGCTGGCTGCGGTTAAGGGAATTGAGAGTGTTAAGAACGGTATGGGAGGTGAAGGAGGTGTTCGTTCACTCCAAGAGTACCATTCTCTTATCAAATAGGTGCGAGTTTTGGTAGCGTAGCGGACAAAACTCGGTAGTGAGGGCACAAAGTGCCCGAACGGAGTGAAGGAGGAGTTCGTTCACTCCAGGAGTACCACAGCTTGATTAAGTAAGGTGATGCTCTGAACTTTTTTCGCCATCAAACAAGCAGACCCTGTTCGATTTTTTGAGCAGGGTCTGTTTTCATTTTATGATGGGAAACCAATGTTGGTGTTGTCGTTAAGATATTTTATTCTAAGGCTTTTAAGTTTTAATCCGTTTGCGAAACACTGCAGGCGGCCTATGCAGAATCTGTGCGGAATAATCATTGTCCTTTTTATTTCCATGTCCTTTCCGTCGGTGCCATGGAATGTAAAACTTGCGACCGGGATTCCCTGGTACAAAAGTGTGCAGGGAAGCTGCGCTAGTTCACCAAGGTCGGAGCTTCCTGTTAAAATAATTTCATAAGTTCCAAGTTTGCGGACATCCCATGCGAGAATATAATTGCTTCCCGCCTTTGTTTCCTGGTATGTCAAATCAAAATCCGTGTCACCTTCAATGATTTTGAATTCCACATCCTCAAGATTCACATCGTCAGCATCTTTTGGTCTGTTGATTATTTCAACTTCCGTTTCTGTTCCATTCAATCGTCTCATCGCTTCGCTGTGCATTGCGTTCGTGCATATATTGATTGCGCTGCGTTGAAGTTCTGAACGGGCAACTTTATTTTCGGACAGCGCATCCAGAGTGTTGTCGCCACTTTCGTTTTTTTCGCCGTTTGGACAGACCATGTACAAATCATTTTGGGCGCGCACCATTGCCGCAAAATCATTTTTACTGCGCACACCGTTTTCTTCTATTATATTTGCCCACCAGTCTGTCATTACAATTCCGTTGAACCCCCAGTCGTTGCGAAGAATTGTGGTGCACAAATCATAACATCCAGCGGTGTAATGTCCATTGACTTTTCCGTATGTCGTCATAACTGAATCGGAAAATCCAGATTTGACCGCAATCTCAAACCCCTTCAGATAGATTTCACGCAAGGCTCTTTCAGAAATTATTGAGTCCTGTCTGTGTCTGCTGATTTCCTGGTTGTTTCCGCAAAAATGTTTTATCGTTCCGGTTACGCCTGCTTTTTTGAGACCACAAATCATGGCGGTCCCAATCGTCCCTGTGAGATATGGGTCCTCAGAAAAATATTCAAAATTGCGTCCGTTCAACGGATGGCGGTGGATGTTCATTCCTGGTCCAAGCAGATTGTCAACCTTGTTTGAAATCATTTCGTATCCCGTCAGCGTGTACAAATCTGCGACAAGATTTTTATTGAATGTGCTTGCAAGGAGTGTCCCGTTTGGAAGTGCGAATGCTTTCATGCCGCAGTCGAGCCTCATACCGGAAGGCCCATCGTCACAGCAGACCGCAGGAATCCCAAAAGTTTCACGGAGCTTTTTGGACACTCCGCCATAAGCAGAAGCGGTTCCTGCCGTGACAAGAGAGCTGCTCATCCCTTCGCCACGAATTATGCAGGACAAATCTTCGTCCGAAAACTGTGCGATAAAATCTCTCATTGTGGATTTTTTTTCAAGAACGTCATTTAGTTTTATCCCGAAGGATTCAGTCTGCCTGATTTCATCTGGAATGTTTTCGTTTCTTCGTTGGACCATGGAGATTGTTCTCTTCGGTGTTTTTTCTGTAACAAGTTTCCCGTCCGCATTGTGGAATCTTTCAAAATCTTTTAGCGGAGCAAAAGCCTCCTCACATTTTTTTGTTACAATGGTTTTTTCCAGACAGAAATTTAAAATTGCCTTCGCGCTTCTTACATCCGTTCCTGCAAAAACGCTGTAGTTTCCTTCTTCCAAAACAAAGCATGACTTGTTTCCTGTGGCGCCACTGTCATCGTAGGAGCCGAATCTTTCAAATGGAATTGCGAATCCAAGTCTCTGTGTTTCTCCTGGAGCGAGTAGATTTGTTTTTTCAAAATCCACAAGGACTCTTTCCGCTTTTCCAAGTTTTCCGTTTGGAGCTTTTACATAAATCTGCATTGTTTCCTTTGATTTTGCGTTTCCAATATTTTTCACGTCCACGCTTATTGAAACGATTTGTTTTTTCTCATCTACGTCCGCGGATTTTATGTCGAAAGAAAACTTTGAATACGAAAGCCCGAATCCAAATGGATAGACGACCTTGTCTTTTGCGAATGTCTCAAAATATCTGTAGCCCACAAAAATATCTTCCGCGTAAATATTTTCAGCAGTGTCTCCAAAGTTTTTGTCAGAGGGATAGTCGGAAATTTTTTTTGCGATTGTGTCCGTGAGTTTTCCGCTTGGTGGAATCTCTCCTGTCAAAACTTTTACGGTTCCTAATCCGCCCATCATTCCACCCTGCCAGACATACATCACAGCATCGGGAGCAAATTCTTCAACAAACGACATGTCGATTATGTTCCCTACGTTCAGAAGTACGACAAGTTTTTTGAACCCAGCACGGATTTTTTTTAGCATGTTTTTTTCTTCGCAGGTCAGAAGATACGAACCCTCGGTATTGCTGTTGTCCTTGTCCTCACCGGCAGTGCGCCCAATAATTGCGATTGCAACATCGGAAAAGGATGCGGCTTCGGAAACGATTTTTTCTGTCAAAGGCATTTCGTCCTGCGACCAGCGTTCCTGTCCCCAGCCAAGTCCTTCATCGTACGGATTTTTTTCTTCCCACTCGTCATAGATTTTTTCAAGCTCCTCGTTCAATCGCAGCGACTCTGTTTCCTTTATTCCGTCGATTATCGAATAGACTTTTGAAACATTTACTTTTCCGCCGGAGCCTGTTCCGCTTTTGTAATAATGTTTTTGAATCCGGCCAAAGACCGAAACCCTTGTTCCATCTGCCAGTGGCAGAACATTATTTTTATTTTCAAGCAGAACGCATCCTTCGGCAATTGCATTGATGGCAGTCTCCTCGTATTTTTTCCAGTCCAGAATTGCTTTCATAAAAATCTCCATTGCTTTCGTTTGTTTAATTCTATAAATTATATCGTTTTTGTTCTAGACTTTTTCCTTTGGGCTGTTTTATTTATAAAAAAAATATGATATTATGTGATTTAGGGAA
>DGGQ01000033.1 GCA_002392275.1 Treponema sp. UBA3870 | reverse complement strand
AAAATTGTCAAAAAAAAATTTTTTTCACTTACTATCTTACAATTTTAGGTGAAAAATCTTTTAATTGAATACCCAAAACAAATGCTTCAGGTCCCAAACTGCGCCAAGAAAGGCGTATTCATCCTATCCCCTTCACCTCCTCACTTTGTCTCGAGAATCACCACACCGTCAATGTCAAGACAGGTTCCATCAAATCCATTCGCAAAAAGAGATTTTGAATCCCCGACAATGCTGGCCACATTCTGTTTCTGCCCCGAAAAATTTGAGACCACAAGAACTTTTTTTCCACTGGCATCCTTTTTTTCAATGCATAGCAAACGATTGTTTCCATCAGTATGCACAAAGCGCACAATATCAGACTGCATGGCTTCATTATTTTTTCTGAGCGCAATAAGATTTTTTATCATCCCCATGCTCTCGGAATATTTTCCACTTTCAATTTCCTTCCATGGCATACAGCGGCGGCAATCAGGATCCTTTCCACCTTCAAGGAATGTTTCCGTACCATAATACAGACAGGGAGAACCCGGCATGGCAAACATCACAGCAAGCATCTGCAGCGCACGATTTTTATTACCGGCCTTTGTTACGAGACGAACTGTGTCATGGCTGTCCATCAGATTGAACATGACCCTTTCTGTCTGCTTCATGTAATCAGTAAGACAACGGTTCACATCCTGCTCGAACTCTTTTGTGGAAACATCCCCGTCCAAAGCAAAACGATAAATCGCATTCTGGAGCGGATAGTTCATAATTGCGTCAAACTCATTTCCACGGAGCCACGGCAAAGAGTTGTGCCAAATCTCACCTATTATATAGAAGTCTTTTTTCAACGCACGCATGCGGACCTGTAGTTCACGGCAAAAATCATGGCAGACCTCGTTCGCAACATCCAGACGCAGTGCATCAATATCATATTCATTGACCCAATACGCACATGCATCAATCAGATACTCCCGCACCTGTGGATTGTTCGTGTTGAACTTGGGCATGTAATCACAATAGGCAAAGGCAAAGAATTTATTTTCAATCGCATTTTCGGACGGCATGGCGGTAAAGTCCCAGTCGTTCACCATGTACCAGTCGGCATACTTGGAGGCCTGTCTATTTTTTACAACATCCTGCCACGCAAAAAATTCCCATCCCGAATGATTGAAAACTCCATCAAGCATCACACGGATTCCATGTTTATGCGCCTCGCGAACCAAATTCTTCATATCTTCCTTGGTTCCAAACTCCGGGTCTATATCAAAATAGTCGGTGGTGTCGTACTTGTGCTGGGTCGTTGAACAGTTTACCGGATTCAGGTAGATTCCAGTCACACCCAGATTTTCAAGATAAGAAAGTTTTTCGGTGATTCCATTCAGATTTCCACCAAAAGTCTGGTCATTCACAACCTTGTCATCCGGACCAGCCCATGGGAGAAGTCTTTTTTCAAGATCAGCATTCTGGACGGACTCTTTTCCACGGTAAAATCTTGAAGGAAAAATCTGATACCATATTGTATTTTCAGCCCACGCCGGTGGATTGCAGATGTCATTTTTGTTCATCCACGGGAAGATGAATGCATACCATTCGTCCTCTTGATTTTTAAACTTTTCTACTGGACAGAGTCCGCTCTCACCATAAACATAGGACTCACCCGCTGACTCTATCTTAAAAAAATACTTGCATCTTTTTGCCTTGGGCGCAACAGTCACCGACCACCAGAAATGATTCGTCAGTTCACACCTTTCGGTAACTGGAATCTCCGTATACTTCCAATTATAATTTGAAGCCGCGTCCTTGCCCCAGTCAAATGGGTCTCCCCACATCAGGCTGACCTTATCCACATCCTTTCCGGTACGCAGATTTATGGCCAAATCATTTTCGTTCAACGCATAACAATAATTGTCAAAAGCGTGGTGTTCTATAGCTCCTAGGTTCATCATAACTGTCCCCATTTTTTTTCGCTCTGCGAGTATTTTCCTATTGGCAATGGTAATATTGATTTTTTATATTGGAAAGTATTATAATTATTTTAAAGTGTGATAATAGTTACTTTTTCAAGGAAGGTGCTATGATTAATTCAAAAGGCCAGGAATCCCGCCCACGCGGAACAATAGCGTTCCCAATGGAATATTATAACATTGACACATCAGTTCCAGACTACAATCTTCCCTACCATTGGCATACCGAATTTGAATTTATCCATATATTGCGCGGGGAATACACAATTTTTGCGGGAACAAAAGAATACGACCTAAAGGCTGGAGATTTTTTTCTATTGTCAAGCAACGTGATTCATGGCGACAGTGAGGAATTCCGTGGCGAATGTGTCTACGAAAGTCTTGTGTTCGACCCTTCCATGATGCGGATTGCAAACTATCTCACAGAACCGTTTATCGAAAAACTTTCTGAAGGCGAACTTTTTTTTATTCTGCGTCCCAAAACCGATGAGCCCGATTTTATACAGATGCTGATGGATTTGTTCCACCTTGTGAAAATCAAGCCGACCGGATATGAATGGGAAACCATCTCCACACTCTTTAGGGTGATGGAATACATAACCACCAAGCGGCTCTACGAACGGAATGAACATTTTCTCAAGGACGACGGAAAGTTAATCTGGCTGAAATGCGTTATGAATCTGATAAAGCAAAAATACAACCAGACACTGACGCTCGACCAGATGGCTTCAAGTGCAGGATTTTCACCAAAATATTTTTGCCGCATATTTCACGAAGTCACCCACTACACACCAATGGAATATCTAAATCAGTACAGAATTAACCGGGCATGTGAAATGCTTCTTGATGGAAACGAAACCGTCGAAGATATTGCCTACTGCTGTGGATTTAACGACATGAGCTATTTTATCAAACTGTTCAAGCGTTACAAAAATACCACGCCACTTCGCTACAGAAACGACGCTTCCGCAAAAAAACGTGGATACGACATGCTTCACGCAATCGGGATGTAGAACGATGTCTCAAAGCGACAGAATCATTATGTACGCAATTTCCTGAACAACGGGAAAAAAATCGCTCTTGCCTGTAAAATTCTATATGGTCGTTTCACCTCGCTTACAACATATTTTTAAACTAATTTTTCATTTTTGTTTACATCGGTGATTTTCAGGGAACATATATAATGTGAGGAGATTTTTATGAAAGCACTGGAGGACCTCACATTTATCGATGACTATATGTTCGGAGAGGTGATGAAAAACAAGGAGATTTGCAAGGAAGTAATCGAACGGCTGACGCATCTGAAAATCCGAA
>DGGQ01000163.1 GCA_002392275.1 Treponema sp. UBA3870 | reverse complement strand
CTGGACATCGGAGAGAGTTTATCAGCTTATTTACAAGCTACCTATATTTATACACCGTCTTAAAAAAAATGTCAACAGTCTTTTCAACCATTTTTCAAGAAAGCAAGCGCCATGGACGACATCCGCAAATCAATCCATGGAGCCACACCCCGGTTCTGCCCGCAAACTTGGTCAACCGGCTTTCCGGGGTTACATTGCTGCGCAAGCCGCACGCGGCCCCCTACAATCCGGCGTAAAATCCACCGGGACCACCTGCCTCTGCCTATTTTTTTCCGCCAAAGAGAGCCGCCACAAGTTCCCCCAGCGACTCCACCGACTCACCCGTGTTTTCAAAACTTGGACCTATGACCCTCGAAAAAGAAAGCTCCCTGGCAGTCTTTACCCTCTGGCGAAGTTTTGTCACCGGACGAATCTCACCCGCAAGACTAAGCTCGCCCACAACCAGAGTCCCCTCCGGAAGCGGAACATCAGTCCTTGCGGAATAAAGTGCAGCTGCAAGCGCCGCATCTATCGCGCTTTCAGTCAGACGCACACCACCCGCCACATTTATATAGAGATCCTGGTCCGAAAATTTCAGTCCGACCCTTTTTTCAAGGACCGCAGCAACCCTGCTCACCCTCGCGGAATCAACCCGGTCCGAATACACGCGGCTAATCGAAGCCTTTGACGGAACCGTAAGTGCCTGAATCTCCACCACAAACACGCGGCTTCCCTCGAACACTGGAACACAGGCCACACCAGCAGGAGTGCCACCCTTTCTGCGTGTGACAAAAAGCGAGCTTGGGTCCGCCACACATTTCAGCCCATCCGAATCCATCTGGAAAATTCCCAGCTCATCCACCGAGCCAAAACGGTTTTTCTGTGCGCGCAGAAACCTCACCTCGTCTGCGCTCCGCTCGAAAGACAGAACAGTGTCAACCATATGCTCAAGGCTCTTTGGACCAGCAATCGCGCCATCCTTCGTTACATGGCAGGTCATAAACAAAACCGAATCCCGCTCCTTGACCCACGAAATCAACTCGTTGGCACAGTATTTCAGCTGGTTCACCGTACCCGGAATCATGCCGGCCTCCACCGAATACACGGTCTGGATTGAATCAACAATCACCATCAGCGGACTAAGCGAAGTCAAAGCATCAAGAACATCCTCCAGACGCAGGGTACACAGAATCTCAAGTCTGTCAACATCAAGCCCCAGACGCACCGCACGCCCCTTGACCTGGGACGCCGACTCCTCCCCCGAGACATACAGCACACGGCCACTACCCGCCGAAGCAAGCACTGCCGCCGCGCACTGAATCAAAAGCGTTGACTTTCCAATTCCAGGCTCCCCCCCAACAAGGATTGCGGATCTCTTTGTCGCGCCACCGCCAAGCACACGGTCAAACTCAACATTGCCAGTGGAAATTCTACCCTCGTCCTGCATGGAAATTTTGGACATTGGAACCGGACGAACCTTTGCAACCGTCCCGTCGCTCTTTTTCTGAAAACCCGCCGCGTTTGGATCGACAATGCACTCTTCCATAGTATTCCACGCACCGCACTCGGGACAGCGACCAAGCCATCCGGGCTGCGTATACGAACATTCGGAGCACTTGTAAACAACGGAACCCTTCTTTTTTGCCATAAACTTTCCTCCATCAAACAAATCTGCGCAAATCAATAGGCAAGGGCATCAATATCGCTTGCGTCATCGGAATCAATGCGGATAAAAACATCGTTCGGAAGACAGGCTGCCCATGAACCAGGCTCCGAAATCTTTCCGCTCTGGACACAGTTTTTGTTTGGACACGGGGAATCCTCGAACCACGCCGAGCCATCCTCAACAGCTATGACCGAAATCCCCGCGGAACCACGCAGCTCATAGCGACCGTCTTTCTCCATCGGATAAACATACTCGTCCCCACAACACGAAACAACAAGGCTCTTTTTTCCCCCGGAGGATTTTTTTATCATAAAAATAGAAAAAACAATCGCCACCACAAAGATAACAATAGCAACGGCATCGCCAAAACGAAAACTATTCATACCAGCACCTCAAAGGTATGGATTTTGTGGCAAAAAGTCAAACAAAAATCAAAAGACAAAACTTCAAGTGGAAAAATTCCACGGCACATCACCAGGTCCCCCAAAAACGCGATGTTCAAAAGCTTCAATTTCGAGTTTTTACAAAGCCCGTCATTACGAACTCGTTCCAGAATCTCTTCCAACGTTGCAGTGGGCGTAGATGCAGAATTGGGTTGTAAGCAACCACGTTCAGCATGACAGCACCGAGCTCTCCTCGCATGGCAGAAAACTCGAAATTCGGCCTAAACGCCTGCAATTTCAGACTTTTAAGCTTGCTTATATGGCACACCCCCCAAAATCGTGGTATAATCGAGCACATGGAAAAAGAATGTAATGCAATCGGTTTTGCCGAATCAATGAAGAAGTCGGTCAAATCTGTTTTTTGCGGGTCGGACGAGGCTGTGCATCTTTCGGTTCTTGCTCTTGCCGCTTCACTTCATGTTCTTATAGAAGATGTTCCGGGGGTTGGAAAAACTACTCTCGCAAAAGCTCTTGCCCAGGCCGCAGGACTTTCCTTTTCAAGAATCCAGTTTACTCCCGACATGCTTCCCGGCGATGTGCTTGGCATGAACGTATGGGTTCCGTCGAAAAATGAATTTGTTTATAAAGAGGGTTCGGTTTTTGCCCAGTGCATTCTTGCCGACGAATTGAACAGAACGTCACCAAGGACCCAATCCGCTTTTCTTGAGGCAATGCAGGAAAAACAGGTGACAGTCGATGGCACTACAAGAAAACTCCCGGAGCCTTTTTTTCTGATTGCGACACAGAATCCTCAGTCGTTTGCGGGAACATTTCCTTTGCCGGAGGCGGAGCTTGACAGATTTGGTCTTTCGTTTTCAATCGGATATCCTTCAAAGCAGGATGAAATTGCAATCCTTAATACCGATTCGGAAAAATCAATTTCGCCGGTCGCGGATGAAAAAACGGTTCTCGCAGTTCAGGATGCGGTCCGCAAAATCCATGTGTCACAGACCGTACAGCAGTTTATTGTGGATATAATTTACGGAACGAGAAACGACAAGCTTGTGACATTGGGTGCAAGTCCGCGTGCGAGTAAATATCTTCAGCAGGCAGCAAAAGCCCAGGCGTTTTTTGAGGGAAGGGATTTTGTCATGCCCGAAGATGTGCTTTCGATATGCGTTCCAGTTTTGCGTCATAGAATCATAATTTCATCGGCGGCAAGGCTTGACGGAATGAACACCGGGGATGTGATAAAGGCAATCAGCAGGAACGTTGCAATTCCGTCCGGAGTGTAGAATGCGTGTCCGCATAAAATGGATTCAGCTTTTTGTTTTCATTTTCCTCTGCACGATTCTTGCCGCGTTTGGTGGTCTTGCAGGATTTTTTTCGCTCTTCATGTCGGTGCTTCTTCCGTTCTACGCGGTCTTTGCAATTTTGTACATGCTTGTGAGCTGGAGAAAATATGCGTGGTATCAGAATTTTTCCACGAACCATCCGAAAAAAGGTGAGTCCATTCAATTTGAGATCCGGCTTACGAACGACGGATTTTTTCCGCTTTCAGGAGGGACTTGCTGTTTTGTGATTCCCGGAAAAGAAATGAAGCTTCCCATGCCCGTCGGATTTTTACCTGGACTTTCTCCGCGCACAACCTACAAGGCCAACATCGAATGTCCGTACAGGGGAACCTACACCGTCGGAATCCGTTCGATAATCCTTACGACACCGCTTGGAATAATTCAAGTGGAGATTGTGATTCAGCCGCAGGTCTTTTATGTTTTGCCGGAACTTTTTGTTTTTGACCAGTCCGTTGAAAAATACATGACCACAATGGGCTCGATGATTCCCGGTGAAAAAACTGGTGCGGGCGACAATTCCATTTTTGAATATGCAAAACCGCTCCGGGCAGAAATGTCCGCAAAAGGAATCCTTTGGAAAAAATGGGCGGCCACAGGCATTCCGTCAGTCGCTGTTTATGGAGAGGCTCGTTCAAAAGGAATTTCTATTGTGCTTGATTTATATCCATGTTCCGAAAATCCAGAGTCGGAAGAAAAACTTGCATGCGAAGACATATTGATGAGCGCGGCTTTTTCACTCATGCAGTATCTTGCGTCAAGAAAAATCAGCGTGAAATTTTTTGCAGGTGGCGACACCAAGGGCATTGTCATTGACGGGAAGGAATCTTTCAAAAATCTTTACGAACGCTCGGCCAACATAATTTTTTCCGACAGCTCTTTTCCGTCCGCCGCTTTTGACATGGAATCTTCCGCAATGCTTTTTTCCGCACGGCCAATCAACGAACTGTACGATATATATAGAAGAAACCTTGTGACAAAAACGGAGCCGCATCTTTTTTTGTGCCCGCCGGAATCAGCTTTTGAAGATGAAAACGCAAGGTGCCGGATTCTACAGGACGAGCGGATTAAATCCGACAGCCGGACTTTTTTTTATGTCGCCGATGTCAGAAAAGGAAGCGGGGAGATTGTCAATGCGTTTCATTGATTTAGTTTCGGGACTTGCGACAAGTTTTGTCTACACCGCTCTTAATGCGATTTTGTTTTTTCTCCTGAAAGTTGAATGGACTTGGTGGCCATTTCTTGTTTGTGTTGAGTTTCTTTCGTTGCTCTGTTTTTTTTCAAGGAGAACGACGTTCAGGCACAAATGGATTCGGACTCTTTTGAAGATTTTATTCCGCACTGTTTTTTCGGTCGCGGTGATTGCGGTCCTTCTTCAGCTGAGTGCGACCCAGCGTTCTTTTGCGGATGCGTGGCTTGAGTCAACAAGAAACGGAGATCCGTTCGGATTTTTTTCTTTTTTTGTCTGCGAGCTTTACGCGCTTTTGCTTTTCATTCCGCTCTTTGCCTTTTGTGACGGACTCTACATAAACGCTGCGGCTTTTTTTATTTCGGAACATTTGTTTGCGGTGGGATTTATTTTTCAAAACCAGATTTTCACAATCCTTTCGCTGCTCCCAGTTCTGTTTTTAATCCTGCGTAAGAAAAAATGGCAGGTGATTTTGATACCGTCCGTGTGCGCGCTTGTGTGCTCTGTGGCTTTTGCTTTTTATGAAAACAAGTCTGGAAAAAGTTTTTCTGATTTCATATCGATTGACACCTCAAAAATCATGTCGGCTATTGCACCGGATTTTCCGCTTATGGCACACATTTCTGGATACGGAACTTCGGTCAATGCGAAAGAACCTTTGTACACTGTGAATCCTTCTCAAAAAGAGATTCTGTCAATCAGAGGTGAGCCGTTTAAAATTTATTATCTTTCGGAAAAATGCTATTCATCTTGGGACGGTGAAAAATGGAATGTCTTCCCGGGTGAAAATGAAAAACGTAATGTTGATGTTTTTTTTGCAGATGAAAAATTTGTCCCGCATTCAAATCAGATTGAGCTTTGTGTCCGTGATGATTTTCTTTCCGTGGTCCCGCTTACAAATCTTACAGAATCGGTGACTCTTCCAGCGGAATATTCTGCATCTGATTTTTTTATCGCTGATTCAAAATCTCTTTCAGTTTCGCCCGGATTAAAAAAAGATGCCGCGATAATTTTACGCACTGGAAATCATTATGATTCTGAACCTGATTATGCGGCTGTCACTTCGTCAAAAATTCCAGAATCAATAAAAGAGCTTTCCGAAAAACTTGGTGCCTCCGCGCTTGAAAAAAAAGCGTACATCTCCCGCGTCCTTGATTATCTCCACGGTGAATTCAAATATTCGCTTGAAAGTCCGAAAACGCCGAAAGACAAAGACCCTTATGAATTCTTTTTGTTTACGTCGAAAACCGGATTCTGCACATGGTATGCAGGTTCGTTCGTTCTCTTAATGCAGTCAGCCGGAATTCCTTGCCGCATGGTTGAAGGTTATTGCTCTGTGACAAACGGTATTGGCCGGGCGAACATAAGCGGTCTCCAGATGCACGCATGGCCGGAAGTCTACCTCGACGGAAGCTGGCAGATTTTTGAGGCGACCGCAGTTATAAACGCACAGAACCCCTATCTTTTCATAAACCCGGATGACGCGAAGACAAAAAATTATATCTCAAAACTTTTGGCGGACAGTGAAAAAAATGAGCTTCCGCTTGAATCAGAAAA
>DGGQ01000105.1 GCA_002392275.1 Treponema sp. UBA3870 | reverse complement strand
TAGGGACTCCGCTAAAGGAGATTTGTGATGAAAAAGATTTTTTTCAAGGCTGCTGCATCAATAATTTTGGGAACAGCTTTTGTGTCATGCGCATCGGGAAAAAATGCAGGCGCACAGGAATCCCATTCGGGCGAATATGTTTCGACAGATGTTTCGTCTCTCGAAAAAATGGACCCGGACTGGGCTGCGCACACACTTCGCACACCTGAACAGCTGAAGGGAAACCAAAATACGGTGGAGGAGTATTCACACAGGACAGTCATAGTGAGCCTCGCCGATGGTGTCACGTCCGAGCAGATTGATTCCCTGGCAGCGGATTTTGGACTTGAGGTTGTTTACAAATACTCGATAATCAACGGATGCGCCCTTTCATCACCACGAGATTTGAGCGACAGGGAACTTGACAAACTGATTTCCGAAATGGAAAAGGACACCCGTGTTGTCTCCGTATCCAAGGACAGAATCTACCATCTGGATCCTCCGCCAAAAAATCTGGTCGAATTCTAGGGATTTTATAAATCAAACCTGTAGCCCACTCCCCATACCGTTACAATGTGTTTCGGCTGGGAAGGGTTCTCCTCTAGCTTTTCCCTCAGCCTGTTGATGTGGACCATAACGGTTGCGGTGTCGGTGTTTGAGTTCATGCCCCACACGTTTTCAAGAATGTCCTCCTTTGAAAGAACCACACCCGGATTCGACGCAAGAAAAAGGAGCAAATCAAATTCCTTGTTTTTAAGAGAGACCTCGCTCCCCCTTGCAAAGACAAGCCGCGACGGAACCGAAATCCTCAGGTCACCGCACTCAATCTCGCCGTCAGAATTTTTTGAATCAGGCTCCCCCGAAAGAAGACGCTCGTGGATTTCAATATGGCACTTCACCCTGGCGACAAGCTCCGACGGATTGAACGGCTTCACAATATAGTCATCCGCTCCAAGCCCCAGGCCATCGATTTTGTCAACATCGCCCTGCTTCGCCGTCACAAAAATGATTGGAACATTGGACACGCTTCTGATTTTTTTGCACAAATCAAAACCGTCAGCCCCCGGGAGCATCACATCCAGAAGAATCAGATTATAGTCATCGAAATTTTTTTCAAGCACCTTGGATCCGTCACCACAGATTTCCGTCGCAAAATATTCAGACTCAAGGTAGTCCCTCTCCAGCTCGGCAATAAGGTTGTCGTCCTCAACAATCAAAATTTTTTTCATCAACAATTCCTCCTGCCATGACAGGCAGTGTTATGAAAAATCCAAGACCACAGTCATTGAAAGCCCTTATCGTCCCTCCGTGCCCCTCCACAACTTTTTTTATAATCGCAAGTCCCAGACCGTTTCCCTTTTCGGAAGCAGTCCTGGACTGGTCAATCCTGTAGAAAATCTCAAATATCTTTTCAAGACACTCATCCGGCACACCCGGTCCATCGTCTTTGAAAACAAGCTCCGCGTTTCCACCATTTCCACAAAGGCTCACCGAAATCAAGGAGCTTTCCCTGGTCCTGTACTTGATTGAATTTTCAAGCAAATTTATGAACACCCGCCCCATCTCGAATTCGTCAAAGTCCATGACAATTTCGTCCTGAAAATCAAGGCTAAGCTTCGCGCCATGCTCCTCCATAAAAATTCTTTTTCCATCAAAAAATCTTTCTATAAATTCGTTCAGACTTTTGTGCTCAAATTTCATCAGCGTTATGTCAATGTCAAAACGCAGAAGCTCGTAAAGCCGGTTCACCATGCTCTCCATGTCGTTGGTCCGGAGAAGAATCGCGTCATAGTAGTAGCGTTTTTTTTCTTCCGTCCTTGCAATGCCATCCCTCAGACCACACGCGTAGCCCTTGATTGACGTGAGGGGTGAACGCAGGTCGTGCGAAATCCCAAGCAGAATACTTTTTCTGTTTTCCTCGTAGCCCATCTGCTTTCGTTCCAAATCCTTTAGCGAAAGGCGCATCCTGTCCAAATCGGCGACAACATCATGAAACTCGTCCCTGCTTTCATATCTCACGCTGCGACTCAAATTTCCATTCGCAATCTCCCCGGTAGCCTTCCTGAAAATGTTCAGCGGAATCAAAACCGAGTTACCAAGCCAGACCGTCACCGCCATCTCAACAAGAATTATAGACAGAATCAGCACGGTCACAAACACCGCCATCGATGTGCTTGGTATCATGTAGATTGGCACGAACGATTTTTTCAGCTTTGGATTTGCGGCCCCAGAGTCGTAGATTACAAAAATATTGTACGGCACTCCGTTTTTTTCCACGGCATCAAAAAATACATACCTTCCGTCGTGGCTGATAAAACATTCGCACACCGAGTCCAAACTTTTTATGTGCGTGTAGAAGCACTCCTCGTCATTGCTCTCAAGATTTGTAAAAAACACTTCGTCACCGGAATAGATTTTAAATCTGACCCCGGACTCGTAAAGCTCCGACACTCCGTCCACAACCTTCTTGTTGGAAAAGGCGGCACGCATGTTGGTCCAGTCGATGTCCGAGAAACGCTTTTTGTATTGGCTGTATATGTTCTTAAATTTTATTGGCCCCGACTCCTCAAAATCTGTCGAAAGCGAATAGGAAGTCCAGAACACGAGCGTAATCAAAATCGGTATGCAGACAACGGCAATGTTCGATACAATAATTTTTGTTTTAACCCTCATGCGTCAATTATAAACCTTTTTCTGGTTTTTGGCTAAATTTATTTGTCCAAGAATTTTGAACCCAAAAAAAAACTGGATTAGAATTCTAATCCAGATTCAGTGTTTAGTAATGAGTATTTTGAAATTGAAGAACTTTTATAAATTATTTTGTAATTGTTTTTAAATTATTTTGTATGATTCAAATATAACCGATATTTAGGAAAAAGCAAGATGCCAATTCTAAACATTTTTTAAACAAAAATAGTGTCCGAACAAAGAAAGTCCTTCCCGCCACACTATATATATGGGCAGCTATTTTTTCGTGGCAATCTTTTTTGTCCAGTAGAACTTGCCTTTCTTCAGGTTGATCCCAATCCGTCCCGCCTCGTACAGTTCCGAAAGCAGACTCTTTGTGGTAGAAAAAATCAGAGCGTAGCTTACAGGCCTCTGGGGGATTTTGAAACGTTTCATCGCCCTGGACACAATCTCCTCGACCGTCCGCTTTTTTTTCGAAATCAGCTCAAGGGAAAGGTCGGAAAGTTTTTTCAGCGTGTCCAGATTCTTTTTGATAAGAACCTTCGCCTGTCGGGAATCATTTGCGACATTCCCATGCGACTGAACAAAATAGTCCGCGTCAAAATCAAGAAGCATCTCCATGGTCTCCATGGCCTCCACCGGTGACTCCTGAAATGAAATCTTGCACTTGTCAAGCTCGTCGATTCCAAGAAATGCGTCACCAGCGAACACAACCTTTTTTCCCGCCGCATTTGTGTAGACAATCCCAAGCTGCTCCGCGGAATGGCCGTACAGTGGAATCAAATCAATCTTCGCGCCGCCGTCCAGAGAGATTGAATCCCCTGCCGCGCAAATATCCGTCGGACTAAAAGACTCCCTGAGTGTATACCATTTTTTCAGCTGGTGGATACAGCTCGCCCCCCAAATCCGCTCTATGCTTGCAGAAAGATTCCTAACAATGACCGACTCGGTTCTGGAGATATAGATTTTGCATCCCGTCCTGCTCTGGATGTAATGGTCCAGGCCAACATGGTCGGAATGTCCATGCGTGTTGATTATCGCGTCAACAACAAAGCCGCCGACAAAAAAATTCTCCAGCTCGTTCCAAAGCGCATCACCCGACTCAGGCTCCGACCCCGAATCAACAAGATACAGATGGCTTGTCCCCGAAACGTCAAACGCAATCACCCCAACATTTATGTCGCCCTGTAGATAGTACGCACCGTCACAAATTTTTTTCATCACAAACCACGCAGAGTCTAGATTATATTTATCTGGCACATCTTCATAGCGGCCAGAGCATTCTCATGTGAACGTGGAGTGACACCCGCGCAGCATGAACTGTCCACAGTGATTTTAACCTCCGGGACCGCCGCCTTCAAAAGAATCGCATTACTGATTACGCAGATATCCGTGCAGACTCCGACAATCTCAATCTCCTCCAGATTCTCAAGACCGGAAACATATTTCGCAAGCGCAAGAGAACCGAAAGTCGGCTTGTCAAAAACTTTGGATTCGCCAACCTCAAGTTTACTTGAAATCTTCCATCCCTCACTGCCCTTCACGCAATGCACGACCGGAAGATTTTTTCCCTCCATGGATTTCAGATAATTCTCATCGTGAGTGTCCCTGGTAAAAACAACCGGACTGTTTTCGTCACGATATTTTCTAATCTTCTCGGCAACCTTCGGCACAACCGCGACAGCCTCAAGAATTCCAAGCGAACCATCAATAAAATCATTCTGCATATCGACGACAATCAATAGCTTCATCTACGCCTCCAAATTATCACCATATTATACACAAAACAGGGGGCTTTGCACATAGGGTAAAAGGCTGCCAATCCCCGAATTGACAATCCTGCATCATAAAAATATAATTTAGTAAAGAGTTTACATCCGCAGACTAGGAGACCTGTTTTGCTAAAAAATTATTTTCCCTATGAGTATCTGGATTCCCCTTTTTCGATTGACTATCAGAAACTTTTTGACAAGGGTTTCCGCGGAATAATTTTTGACATAGACAACACTCTTGTTCCACATGGGAAAGACTCGAATCCAAATGTCGATTCACTTTTTGAAAAAATCCATGCACTAGGATTCAAGACACTGCTTCTTTCAAACAACAGCGAGGAGCGGGTTCTGTCTTTCAAAAAAAATATTAGCTCGCTCCATATTTCTGAGGCGGAAAAACCTGACACCAAAAACTATAACCGCGCGGTGGAAATGCTTGGGCTAAAAAAAGAAAACGTCGTCTACATCGGAGACCAGATTACAATTGACATTGTTGGCGCAAACAAATCCGGAATCCCGAGCATTCTTGTAAAATATGTGGGCTACGGTTTGACAAAAAAAATTGGTATGCGAAGGCATCTTGAAAATCTGATTCTAAAAATCTACTCACATTCAAAATATCAGAACAGGCTTGGAAAAATCAGTCTGAGGAAAAATGAAAAAAGCGATTCAAAATCACCAGACAATACAGGCACATCAAAACGGAGAATTCTTTTTTGCGAGATGAATCCTTTTTTCTATTGGATTTCATGCAGAAAGGAAACTGCGCTTCGACATCTAAAAAATTTTTTTACAAAAGAAAAATTTGCAAAAGAGATTTCAGATGACAAACTTCCGAACCTGGTTTCGAGCTGGCATAACGCGCTAATAAAAAAAGGAAAAGGAATTGACCCGGTGCTTCAGGCGAACAAGGCGGACAACATAAATCTTGCGTGCAAAAAAATTAGCGGACTTGTAATCCATCCCGGGGAAACATTTTCGTTTTGGCATCTCGTCGGGAAACCCTCCCCCAAAAATGGATTCAAGGAGGGCCGCGTCATTGAACATAAAAAACTTATCGCAGGTTTTGGCGGCGGGCTATGCAATCTTGGAAACACAATCCACATACTTGCACTGTACAGCCCACTCACGGTAACGGTAATCCACCACCATTCAGACGCGCTCGCACCCGACCATGGAGAACGTATTCCATACAGCGCGGGTACATCAGTCAGCTACAACAATGTCGATTTCAGATTCCGAAACGATACCGACCAGAACGTTCAGCTTCTGCTTTGGTGCGACAACGAAAATCTTTACGGAGAATTAAGAAGCGAAAAAGAGTTTCCATGGACATATAAAATTGCGGAGGAAAATCACCACTTCCAGAAGGAGGGGGAAAAATATTTCCGTGTTTCAAAAATCTACAAGGAAACCTACGACCGCAGGACGAACGAACTTTTAAAACGGGAGCTGAACTGGAACAACCATTCCGAAGTCATGTTCGACTATGCCCAGATTCCAGCGGAACAAATTGTTTAAGGAGAAAAAATTGAGCCGGATTCCCGAACTGATTGTAATGCTTACGCACAACGATTTGACTGTTGACAATGCTCTGGAAATTTTTTCTTCGTGCAAAAAATCGTCCGCAGATTTTTGGGGGATAAAAGAAAAATCCCTTCCGCCAGAAAAAATGTTTGAGCTGTTCTCCGTTTTGAAAAAAAACAAAAAGACAAGCGCGCTTGAAGTTGTGACGTACTCAGAAGAGGGAGGACTTGCTGGAGCAAGACTTGCCGAAGAATGTGGATGCGACATACTCATGGGGACAATTTTTTTTGATTCAATAAACGAGTTTTGTCTTTCGCACAATCTGAAATACATGCCATTTGTTGGGAATGTCACCGCTCGCCCTTCTATTCTGGACGGCTCGATTGAAAAAATGATTTCAGACGCAAAGTCCTATATCAAAAAGGGAGCCTACGGAATCGACCTTCTGGGATATAGGTATACCGGGAATCCCTATCTTCTGAATGAGACTTTCATAAAAAATATTGACGCACCAACATGCATTGCGGGAAGCGTTGACAGCTATGAACGTCTGGATGAAATCAAAAAAATCTCTCCGTGGGCATTCACAATTGGAAGCGCGTTTTTTGAAAAAAAGTTTGGTGAAGAATTTTTGGACCAAATCAACAATGTAATCGCATATATGAAAAATTAAAAAGTGGACCGCTAATCTGCTTTCCTCTTTTTAAAAATCCTCTTTCCCAAAACCAAAACCAAAACTGCCGATGCACATCCAACAGCAATTCCCAAAATAACATCGCTTGGATAATGCACTCCCACATACATTCTTGAAAATGCCATGACTGCCGCAAAAAAAAGAGCAGGAATTCCAATCCATTTTTTTGTGCAAAGGAAAAGTGTGAGCGCGGTTGCAAATGCTGTTGCGGAGTGACCGGACGGACATGAAAAACTTGTAGGCTTTTTTACAATCGGAATCAGTTCCAGGATTGTTTCAAAAGGTCTCGGACGACAGATTATATGCTTTATTATCACATCGTTTAGTACAATTCCAAGAATCAGCGCAACGAGTGCAAAAATTGCGGCCCTGCGTGTCTTTTTAAAAAAAAGCAAAACCAAAATCAAAGCGAGCCACGGGATTGCATAATTTCCGCTGTATGTATATGGAATCAAAATTGCCGATAAAAAACCGCAGCGCATGTTTTCCTGAATCCACAAAAGAATTGAACCGTCCAATGCCATATAATCTCCAATCTAAGAAAATACCGAATAATCCGAATGTTGATTGATGCTTCCCATATTAATCAGCATTTCCCTAATACTTGAACTTTCACGCACAGGAACACATTCCGACCTGTTCAAAAAAAAGTTTTTTTGCGTTAAGGATTGTAGGGGCAAGCGCCGGTGGCGGTTGTTGCGCAGCAATGAAACCCCGGAAA
>DGGQ01000123.1 GCA_002392275.1 Treponema sp. UBA3870 | reverse complement strand
GATGAAAAAAATCAACGACGGGTATATTCATTCATTGCACTTCTCTTTTTAATTATATGTGATGTTCCCGTATTATTCCTTCAACTATTTCAACAGCTGTAGCCACCATCTTAGGGCAGAATTCTGTGAACAGTTTATTATCCACACAAAATTGATGACCTTCTTCTGAAGTAATATCACAGCCTAATAAATCATTACAGATATAAGAGCCGCATTTTTCTTTGTGTGTCATCGTGCATTCCTCTTTAACTCCAGAACCTATTGTAGAGTTTGGGACAAATAGCTTTTATGGTTTCAGGCTTTGTATCATTCCATGTAAACTCAAGTTCTGGATAGTTTGCCTCATCCAGCATAAATAATTTTTGCAACATAAAATAATTGCAGCATTTTGAAAAAAAAATCCCCCGATTTGTGAAGTGTTGGATTGACGCTCCATTTCGGGGGATTTTTGTTAGACTTTTGTTTCTAGTTGCTTACTCGATTGTCCATTTCTTTCCTGAGCTGCGTCCGAAGATTTCGCTCTGGTACATACATTCGGCTGTAGCACTTGGTGTATTGTATTCACCCTTTCTGACTGCGCGGAATGAGTATTCAACTTCCTGATGTCCACGTGGGAAGTAATCCCAGAAATACTGGACATCGCTGTTGTAGATTCCCTCGTACGAAAGTCCTGAGTTGTAATGGAACTCGCCATCACTGTAGTCAATCGGGAGGGAGCCTGTTGTCACGAAAGCCGCGTTCATTATTTCGCATCCAGCCGGGACCGGAACTTTGAGTGCGACATACTGGCGGTTGTGGGTTGAAGAAATGTAGGCCTTCATCTTGTAGGTTTTTCCGGAAACCAGCTTGTCGCCGGAAACAAGTTCTCCAGTCTCACCGTCAGTTATTTCCGTGAACACACAGATACCTTCGTCGCGGGCATACTGTTTTTCCGCCGGGATTGCATATTTCAGGGACGCTGTGTAGAAGAGTTTGCCTTTTCCATTTTTGTTGAAGTTGAGCGCAATCTCCTTGTCGCGTGGCATTGAATTGACTGGTGCTTCTGAGAATTTGAGTGTGGCATCGCTAGGTTCCGCTCCAACACCATTGAACTTTCCTTCAAGAACGGATTTTTTATTCAAAAGAACTTCCGCCGTGAAATTCAGTTCAGTCAGATTGTTTGCACGGATGTACTCGTCGAATGCCGTCAAAACTCTTGCGGTTGCACTTGTCGATGTCCAGTAGCCCTTGCTTGATTTCTGGAGTGCAATCAGTTCATAGACGATATGCTGAATTGTGATGTCGTTCGGGTTGTTCCTTGAAAGCATCTGGAGCGCGAGCGCGTATTTTTCAGAAGCATCGTAGTAGATTGACCAGTAGTCTCCCAAATCAACATCATAGAGGTCCGCACCCTGGGCTGTCAGAGTGATTTTTGATTTCAGTTTTTTGGCAACATTGTCTTCCTTTTCTTTGTTCCCAAGATTGTTGTAGATGAGTCCGCACAATGCTGTTGTTGAAGAATCAAGACTTGTTCCTGAACTGATGATTCTGTCAACCAGAGTTTCAATGCCATCTAAATCGGAAAGCAGACTTGCGGCATAAAGCTCATGGGCTGCGTCGTAAAGATTGTAGAGATACTTTTCGTTTTCTCCGCTCATCAGATTTGTGATGACATGGTTTTTCAGGTAACGTGCAAGCTCGTCAGTATTTATGCCGGAAATATTGTAGCCCTTCTGTTTGGCGATTCCCAAAATCTCAGCGATTCTGGCAGAAACATAAGGACTTGCGTAGCTTCCGCTTGGCCAATACGGGAATGCACCGTTGTTAAGCTGGGATGCTGCCCACGATTTGATTTCCTTTTCGATTACGGACTTTGGATTTTTAACTTCGCTGTCCAGACCGAATGCCTTGATGTAGTCGCTGAACGCAATCAACGGAAGAATTGCTGATGAACGCTGCTCCAGACATCCATAAGGATAGTGGAAATTATAGTCCACCGCTTCCCTGAGGATTCCAAGACGTGTCGGATCAAGCTGCACGTAAATTTCGCCCATGTTGTCCTCTGCGTCGCCTGGAATTATGATTCTTTCTTCTGCGGATTCGGAATTGTCCTCGCCTGCTGTTGAGCCAACCGTCGTCACACTTTCATAGATGTACGGCTTTTCAATCTGTAGAGGAAGCTGGATATTTTCGTTCAGAATCTTTGATTTGACAGAGAATTCTACCGTAACCCATCCCGCTTTTTCGGCAGCAACATTGAACAGGAGTGTCTTTGTTGTATTCGCCGGTACCTTCAAAGTTTTTGTGGACTCATTTTCAACGGAAGCAAGTCCCGGAAGTTTCTGTACTTCATCCTCATACTGCTGGACTCCGCTGACAATTTTTGCCGTTACAGAAAGCTCCTGTTCGGTGGATTCAAGGTTTGAAACTGTCACACCAATTTCACTCTTGTCAAAAAGACGGAGCTGTCGTGGAAGTACGGTGCGCACAGAAAGTTTGTTCGCAACATTGAATTCGCTTTCGGAAAGAGCAAATGTGTCTGTTGTTGTTCCGACTGCTGTTACACGATAGGCTGTGAGAGTGTCGGGCAGGGTGAATGAACATTCCGCATCTCCGTTTGCGTCGGTAACAAGTGATGGTGCGAACAGTGCGAGCGGATTAAAGTTTTTGCGCGTGATGTCTCCATCCTTAGAGTCTCCTCCAACCTGGGCACTTTTTGTGTAAGTCACCGGATCAATCAGAATGGAGCGGTTGTCTCCTCCGTTTACACATTCAGGGAATTTTGCGCGGTCATAGAAATATTCAATCGGGTCGTCAACATGGTAGTTGATTAAATCAATAACACCACGGTCCACCGCCATCAATGTGATTTCAGCATTCTTTACTGGACCGGATTTTGTTGAGGCATGTACCTTGATTTTTGCTTTTGTTCCCGGCTCGTAAACATTTTTGTCCGTCGTAATCTTGATGTCAAATTTTTTGGAGTCTGTGTTCACGTTGATTGCAGTAAGACCAAAGTAGCTCTTCGGTTTTCCCAAATCCGCGGATGAGAAATTCGGTGAAGGCTCCTCAGTTCTTGTTGAGAATGATGACACCGCGACATACATTACAGGAACGTAGTTGTTTTTGACCTGGAAATCCAAAACCGATGTAGGTTCGTTGATTGTGCGGACCTCCGTATCAAAAATGCCTTCGCGCTCCAGAGTTATGAGGTAGGTTCCCTTTGGAAGCGGACTCTGCATCAAAATGTGTGCGGTATCACCGATGTTGTACTCTGGTTTGTCCGTTGTAAGGGTGATTTCGGTTGCATTGTCCCTGGAGAACCAGTACCAGTCGCTTCCGGTGACATAGAAACTCTGCTCGGAAATGACCTCGTTTCCTTCCGCATCCTCAGTTGAAAGACGCAGCACATAAGCTCCACCTGCTGTTGGTGTTATGGAAATGGAGCTTGCCTTTTTTGTTCCCGAAAGATTCAGGCTCTCTTTTTTGTCGGAGACAAGTTTCTTTGAGTAGCGGGTTGTGAGTTCTCCGTTCCATGCAATCTGGTTGACCTCTTCCCATTCTTCGTGGAGAAGTTCCATCGTGAGTTTTTTGCTCTTTGGCAAAACTGATGAAGACGGATTTTCGCCCTCCGGTGTTATACAGACATAATCAAATTTGAGTTCTGTATTTTTGGTAGGGAATCCTTTTATGTTTGTTATGTCGCTGAGACCGATGTAGAATTTTGCAGGGTGGACCAGAACGGAGCCGCTTGACGATATCGCCTGATTTCCTGAGTCGCTAACTGTCGTCTGGATTTTGTACGTGTATGGGATGCCCTTGACTTTTTCACCACCGGAAGTCTGTGCGATTTTTGCGGAGCCTGTTCCATCAAGTTTTCCACTGGCGGAATCCAGGGAGGTTGTTCCGTCGTAGTATCCATCGATTGGCCCAAAGCTCATGTCGCTGAATTCGCCCCCCTTTGTGAAGCGAGTTGGTGTGCGGACCCAGTATGAGGAGTATGTGCTTTCACCCATGCTTCCGCCACCAAGATAGTTTGCGGTGACTGTCGCGGAAAGGTTTTCGCCGGAGTAATATGTTTTGTCTTTGTTGATTGAAGTGGTTACCTCAAACTTTGCGGCCTCGAAATACTGGATGTTCAGGTAGCACCTCTGGATTTCTTCTCCACCGTGGCTATATGAGAGACAGTATTCACCTGGCTTCATGTCTTCTGGAATCTTGAACTCGCCCCATGTTGTTCCGTTGGCGTTTGTCTTGCCGGTCTTTGTCTGATAGACGGTCGCGTTCCACCAGAATGGATCCGAAAGTTTGATTGTGTAGTCTCCGGTGAATGGAGAATACTGTCCCTTTTTCAGTTTCCTGTCTATGATTCTGAATGTGACGGTTTCTCCCGGCTTGTAAAGTCCACGGTCCGTGAAGATGAATGCGTAGTTGTTTTCCGTTTCACCTGCGGCGGGGGAATCAAGCTCGGTGACGGATGAATTCCATCTGTTGTGTCCTGAAGGAACGAAAATTGCTGAATCGTCAGCGGTTTTTGCCTGTACAAAAATCTGTTCATCCCATGCCATTCCAGAGATGCTTCCTTCCGCAAATTTGACTATTGCAAGACCGTTTCCATCGGTAACAGCCGTTCCAAGTTTTTTTGCTTTTTCAGGATTCTGGATAAAATCTGCCAGCTTGTCTATTTCGTATGTCGACTTTGTTGCGAACACATTTACAGTTGCGTTTGCGACAGCTTTTCCTGTTTCAAGACTTGTGACAAATACTGCTGCCTGATTGTAGGCATAGCGCACTGTGAGTCCAAGGTCAGTAACCTGAACAATCTGGTTGCGCTCGCTTGTGTATGTGCGTGGCTGATAGGTTTTTGTTTCCCAGTCCTTGCTGTATGATGAATACGGAATTTGTGTAGTGAACTGCACCGCACCATGGAAATTGCCGGATTCTGTTTGACCAAGCATGTCCGAGAGTTCCACGGTTTCCAGCGTGTATTTGTTTTTTTCACCAGGCTCCAGATTGATTGTAGTCTGTCCCTTGCTTGATTTTCTTCCATCAAGTTCCGTAAGAGCCTTGAGAGTGTAGCTCGCTTTGTTTTCTATATTTCTGTGCATAAAGGCAAGGCGAGGAGTGTATTTTGCCTCAAGCATGGCGATGGAATTGTAGCTCTTGTACGAGACGCTTCCTTTTGCCGGTGGAATGTCGATATTGTAAACTTCGGTCTCGCTTGTTTTGCGTCCCTCGGCATCTTCCACGCCCGGTTTGATTGTGAGGGAGAACGAGCTTTTGTAATCAACAGGCAGGTCATGGAGAACAACACTGTAGTAGTCGATACCGATATTCTCTTTTGTGATTTTTATATCATTGTCAAAACTCAGAAGGCCAAGAATTTTTTCTTCCTGATTTTCCTTAACCTCGTCGTTGAAGTGGATGTACACAAGGTTTTTGCAGCCACCGCTGTCAGATTCTGCGGACACGGAATCAACGGCAAATGCTTCCCTTATGGGAAGAGTCTCATCGTAGGTTCTTGTCGTTGCATAGGAGTTTTCATCAGCACGTGAACCCTCTGGCAAGGAGATTTTGATCCGCTCCCCTTCCTTTGGTGTATCGTTGAGTGTGACATGGACTATGTTTTCCGAATTCTTTACATCCGTTCCAAGATTTGAAGGCTCGACTGTAAAGGAAAGAGGATTTCCATTGCTGTCGGTGATTTTCAGATACTGCTGGATTGTGCTTGGATTTACGGGGGCGTTGAAGCAGATACCCAAATCCTTTGCCTTGACGGTTGAGACTCCCCAGTATTCAGAATAGTAGGTTGTTCCCTTGCCGTTTTTGAAATCTCCAAATCCTGGAATAAGTGACTTGATTTTCAGCTCCTCGGTGTGGAAAGAAAATTCGGTCTGGCCAGTGAGTGTTTTCCCGCTTGCAGAAACAATGTCCGGGGCAACCTTTACTGTGTAGGCTTTCTGAGGAATTACCTCTTCACTGGAGATAAAAGAAAGAAGGCTCGTTCCATACCAACGATAGGAGCCTTTCAGCTCTGGCTCTATTGAAAGATAGGGAGACTTTTCCTTTACTGCCCCAAGTTCCTGAAGCGCAATCACCGGTTCGGAAAACTGAATCTGGATTTCTGGGTACCTTGCGTCGGCTGGAAGTTCCTCTCCCGGCAGAAAATCGATTACCTCAAAAACATCGGAAAGAGAATGTTTGCTCACTTCTCCTTTCATTGATGCTAGGGTGGCATTTTTGCTTTCTGAATTGCAGCCAACAAAAAGAGTTGCCGCAGACAAAAGCACGGTGGACAAAATCAAAAAGAGCTTTTTCATAATATACTCCCACAAGTTGATTTAAGATTATAAGAATAAACTTAAAATATTTTCTATTATATAGATATTTTTTACTTTGGTAAACGGCAAATCTTTAGCACAAAAAAACAGCCCAAAAATCTATAGCAGGCGTGTAAAAATTCACTGGACATATTTGGTATTTGGATTTATAATTTAACGGATGATTTAAAAAAATGCGAATTTAATTAGTCGAGATAGTTTTATGAGCTTCGCGGATGAGAATCGAAGACAGTACCACAGATTGCACAAGGGAGTGCTCCTTTTGGGGTGGATTCTTGTTCCCGTTATTTTTGTTCTGGAGATAATCCTCCTTATAACCGGGACCCAGATTCAGGGAAAAATCACAAACTATTTTGTTTTCCTGTTAAAAATGTTTCTTCCGACGATCATAAATTTTCTTGTGATGATAGCCGCAACTGTTATTCTTAATGCTCAAAAAATCGGTCTACAATTAAAAAACTGGTGTTCAACCTTTGTGATTTTTATAATCTGCTCCATGGTTGCCATAATCCACAGAAATATGTACGTCGTTATGATTCTGCCATGCCTTGCCCTGCTTTTTTCCACTATATTTGCGAACGGGATTCTTACAACGGTTGTTACCATCTGTAGCGGAATTGTAATGTCCCTTTCGCTTGGCTTGGTGTTTTCTACACAGACCTATAGCGCGAGCATGATTGTTTCTTATATTTCTGTTGCGCTTGTTGTCTTTGTTTTCTGCGTGCTGATTTCAAGTATGATGGTCAAAAACGCCATGAATCAGAGGGCCTTGATTTATGGATACTGTTCAAATCAGGAAGAACTGATTGACGAGCTTCAGGTGGAGCCGATGACGGGGCTTGGAAACAGGACCTCATTGAACGAATGTCTTTTGCTGCACATGCAGAAGTACCACAACGGGGAGTGCATTCCGCATCTTGTTTTGATGGACATAGACCATTTCAAGGATGTCAACGACACTTACGGTCACAACGCCGGGGATGTGGTCATAAAAAATCTGGCCGCGATTATCAGGAAAAACATGAAGGGAATCCGCAGGACTTTCAGGTTTGGTGGCGATGAAATGGTTCTGATTTTCGGAAAAGAATCTTTGGACGAAATAAAGCAGATTATCGAAAACATACGCACAGAGTTCAAATCAACAAAATACAATTTTCATCCTGATCATCAGATTACAATCAGCGTGGGTTGCGCGCCGTTCTACAAGGGGCTGAATCAAAAGACCTGGTTCGAGCTTGCGGATGCGGTCATGTATAAATCAAAAGAGGGCGGAAGGGACACTGTTTCATTTGCCGACGAGTGATCTGGCTACACTGTAAATTCCTTATAAACCTTTCCGTCATGCAGATTTTTCCACTGGAATTTTCCGTTCTCAAAAATCATGTAGCTGTGCGGTGAATTTTCTTTGGGAATTGAAACCGAGCCTGGGTTCATGTAGATAAAATTTTCATTTTTTTCACAGGCTGGAACATGGGTGTGCCCGCACAAAAGAATATCGCCTTTCGACATGGGAAGCGGATTTTCTTTGTTGAAAACATGGCCGTGGCTTGCGTAGATTAGATTTTTTCCGCCAAAATCAAGAACCGCATATTCGGCCATGATTGGAAAATGCAGAACCATCTGGTCAACTTCGGCATCGCAGTTTCCCCGCACGCAGACAATCGAATCCTTCAATGAATCCAGCAGTTTGATAACTTTTTTCGGGGCATAATATTCCGGTAAATCATTTCTTGGACCGTGGTAGAGCAGGTCGCCCAAAAGCAAAAGCCTGTCCGTATTTTCAGCCGCAAACCGCTCCAACATAATCTGACAATACTTTGCGGACCCGTGAATGTCCGACGCAATCATGTATTTCATAGTATAATTCCTTCATTATATTAGTATGGATGTTTCTTGGGAATGTCATTTTCCAACATAGCCTTTGTCACTAAAAAGTCAATTCCAGAGCATTCAATTCATCGGTCAAAGATTTTTCTACAAAACTGTTTAATGACATATTTAATTTTTTTGCGGCAATTGCCACCTTGCTATGAAATAGTGGTGAAAGGCGGACATTAAATTTTCCTGAGTATGGTTTTTCTGGTTCAACACCATCTTCTTTACACCATTCAAGGTAATCATCAACGGAAGCATGAAATTCATTTTCTACTTCATCAACCGTGGTTCCCTGAAAAGTAATTACAGTTCGGGTATTAATTACTTCACCCGAAAATATGCGGGCTTCATCATCATATTCAA
>DGGQ01000032.1 GCA_002392275.1 Treponema sp. UBA3870 | reverse complement strand
GCATTTCCAAAATGTGAACGTTCATGGAAATCAATTTTATACGGCATTAAAGATAATTTCAAGAAGAGGGGGAGACTATCTGATTTTTACTGCGGTTCCATAGGCCATGACCTCCGCTGCACCTTCCATTACGGATGCGGATCCATAGCGGACTCCAACAATCGCGTCGGCTCCCATTTTTGTTGCCTCGTCAATCATTCGCTTGGTGGCAATGTCGCGGGCCTCGCACAGCATTTCGGTGTAGCTTTCGATTTCTCCGCCAACCAGATTTTTTAGTCCTGCAAGAAGGTCCCTGCCAAAATGTTTTGACTGGACGATTGTTCCCTTGACCAGCCCAAGAACCTCAAAATCTGTTCCGGGAATTGTGTCGATTGTCGTAATCTTCAATTGTTTCTCCTTGTTATAGGTCTTTGGATTCTTTTAGGAAAATCCTTTCTTTTTTCCATATATAGCGTGCGAGAAGAGCGCAGAGTGCCGAAATGGCGCAGATTATAAGTTCGACCAGCGCGGCATGGATTCCAAGTAATGAAGCTGAGACTGCGACAGCATTGAAAATTGTGTGCAGCATGATTGCGAGCGGATAAAAAATCCAGTGCCCCCTGTTTTTTACGGCGAACCAGACCAAAACGGATGCGGACAGATGGAATGACAGGGCTGCAATTCGTTCGACTATCGAAAGAAGGTAGCTAAGTGGATTTGCGGTACAAAGAGTCAAAAGCGTCTGCTCAACGCTTGCCATTCCTGCCTCATCCAGATTTGCCGTTAGCGCGTCAATGTTTCCTGTGTTGATCATTGCGCCGACTATTATGTTTGAGATTGATGTGCTGAACAGAACAAAGAATACTTCGAATCCACCGTGCCCGGCTCCATAGGAGAGAGCTGTGTAGTCGTCCGCCCTGTATTTTTTTAGTACGGTCCTGAACGCGACAAAGCGACCAGTCTCCTCAAATACGCCCGCAAGAAGTCCTCCGACAATACCGTAGAGCAAAGGCTGCCGCATGAGGATTTCAGCACGTCCACCGCCAAGAATCAGCCTGTTGATTATGCCCTCCAGCGTCATGGCAAAAATAATGAAGACAGCGAATCCAACAAAGAATGGAATTTTTTTGATGCCGTATTTTTTGAGCAAAAAGATGAAAAGCGCAAGCGGAATCAGTATGCCTGCAAGAGCCATTATTCCTGATGTTACGAATGTTGCCACCGGAACATGGAGATTTTCCATAACACTCTCCTTTTTTGTTATGTAAAAAAAAGGACCCCATGAAGAATCACCGGGGTCCATTTTTGGATTTTGCTAGTCGATGTTTACGAAGCGGAATCCGTTAAGGTAATAGCGTTCGGTTGCTGCCGCCGAGTTGCGGTTTGTCACACGGCATACGCTGCTTCCGTCGCCATAGGTGCTTGCCCTGGAGCCTCCACGAAGAACTTTCCCCGTTCCATCGGATGGTCCCCTTGTGTTGGCTGATGCACCGTTTACATAGAATGTTGCAGAGTAGTTGTCCCAGCACCATTCCCATACATTTCCGCTCATGTCGTAAAGTCCGAGCGAGTTCGGAGCCTTTGTCGCTACCTCATGGGTTTCGCCGTCGCTGTTTCCTTCATACCATGCAACCTCGTCAATTGTCGCGCTTCCGGAGTAAAGGAAAGTGTCGTTGTTCTTTCCGCCCCTTGCCGCAAATTCCCATTCCGCTTCTGTTGGCAGGCGGTATCCGTTGGCATTGTAGTTGCATGAGATGTTGCTGGCACCGCTCCATGAGTCTGTGTCGGTGTTCGCGTTCTGGCTGTAGCATGGGCGTTTTCCCATTGCGATGCTGAGTTTGTTGCAGAAAATTATTGCATCAAGCCAGCTGACTTTTTCGACGGGAAGTTTTTCGCCTACAAAGTATGACGGATTTTTGCCCATGATTTTTTTGTACAGTTCCTGGGTGACTTCCGTTGTTGACATGTTGAAGCTGTCCACAGAAACAGAGTGGGCAGGGAATTCATCGTCCTCTCCCTCTGCGGTTCCCATATTGAATCTTCCACCGGCGACAGGAACCATCTGGACCATTTCCACAAGGGCCGGGTCAATTTCTACCTCAACCTTGTCCTTTGCGCCGCCAGCAAAAACTGAAGCCGTAGCCGCGAGAGCCGCAAGAATAGCAACAATTTTTTTCATTATTTTCCTCCATATTATTTTAAAACATTGTTTTCCAAACTGGTCTAACATATTACAGTTTACCATAAGAAACAACAAAAGAAAAGTGGAAAATTGTTTTTCGCCGTCTCAATCTTTTTTGTGCGTGAACTGGCAGGAGCGGTAGGCGGTCATAAATTCCATTTTGTCATGGACACCTATAATTTTATATAGCTCCAGTATTCTCTGCTTGACCTTGCTTTCCGATATGTTGAATTTTTTGCTGATGCTTATGTATTTTTCTCCTCTCGCGAGCATTGAAAGCCACTCCAGCTCCTCGTCCGTGCATTCGTTTTCGGGAATTTCGATGGATGTCCGTAAAATCTGGATGCTGTTAATCTGCTTGTAGAAGAAAAGGTACAGAACACCTATGATTATGCCCAGACCGACTATGTGGAATATGGAGATTAGAAAATGCACCGCCCCTTGTGTATAAATCTGCGAGAAAAGCGCGGCTGCCGGTGGAATCAGTAGCAGGATGGTTTTTAGGGACCTGTGTTTTCTGAGATGCCCAAGCCTTTTGAAAAATAGTGCGGCGATGAATATGCAGAGTGCGCCAAGTATGTTTCCGGAATCAAGCAGGTTCCCGATGCCGTAGATGTAGAAGATTATGAAATGTATGTTGAAGTTGGTTGGATAGAAAATGAGTGCGACAAATCCAAAAAACGAAACCAGGTTTATGAAGATTGCGACATATTTTTGGATGAACATGGGGGCGGAAATCTTGATGACAAAATACTGTATGATGCTGACGGCGATGCACATTCCCATAAAAACAGTGCCGCCAACTGCAAGCGTGAACCATCCTTTTCTTTCGTTGCTGTCCAAAGAAAAACCCCTTGATGAAAAACTTTGCTCCCCCGAAAATGTTTTTGCACACGGCAGGTTAGCGTTTGTCCTCCATGACCTTGGTGATTTCGCCAATGTACATGGTGTGGAAATCGTCGTTCCTGTAGTTCTGCTTCAACATTTTTTCTTCAATAAAACTGTTGGGATCGAAGGGCTGGGCATAAAGTTTGCGACAGAAAATAACAAGGCGCGCCTGCTTGATCCATGGGGTTCCGTTCATATACTGGACATCCAGCTTGGACTGTCGAAACTTGTCTTCGTTGCGTCCAGAATGGCTTCCGCAGTAGTCCAGAGCGGTCTTGTATTTTTCGGGAAGTATGCTCAGGGAAAATGTGTCCGTGGAGTCGATTATCTCTTTTGTATATCTCTGTGGTCGAAGGTAGATTGTAGCGACCGGTTTGTTCCACAGCACACCAAGTCCGCCCCAGCTTGCGGTCATTGTGTTTGGCCGTCCGGTGACTATTTTGTCGTTGTCGTCGAAGGATTTTGTGCATGCGGTGACAAGCATCCAGTCCCTGCCAATCAGCTTTATGGTGTTGTCTGAAATCTGTTCCGGCTTGATTTCTTTGAACATGGAATCCTCCTATAAAAAAAGCCCGATGCGCTAAAACACATCAGGCTCTCGTTTGGAGATGACCGGACTTGAACCGGTTACCTCTTGCATGCCATGCAAGCG
>DGGQ01000085.1:3095-4124 GCA_002392275.1 Treponema sp. UBA3870 | reverse complement strand
ATGGTTGAACGCAAGAAGTACGGTCAGCGTGGAGCTCGTAGAAGATTCCAGTTCAGCAAGCGCTAGTCTTTTTCTGGCACTTACATTTACTGCGAAAAGTTATTTCTGATAATGATAATTCGTGGAACAAGGCAGACTTCGCCCGGCGTGTATGAAATTACTCCCGATGCGGGGTCTGCGTTTTTTTTGCGCACGGAATATTTAAGGTCTGTCTCTGAAGAACGGCTGGTCCCTGTCGCTGGAGGGCTTGGCGAAAATGACTCGCTCTTTGTTGGTCCCGGTGATTTGGATTCCAGCATGGACGGTGTTTTTTCGGACGAGGAGACCGGGGACATTCTTCATGCGGCGGTGGTCTATGCGGTCGAGTGTGCGGCGATGACATATCTTTCGCGCGCTGAACATTGCAGGTCATCTCTTTCGGCGAAGCTTGTCAAAAAGGGCATGGACAGGGATGACGTTTCGCAGGCTCTGGACCATCTGGAGGCCGTGGGATTTCTGGATGACTACAGATTTGCGGGAGCATGGCTGAGGACCAGATATGTGAACCACGCCGAGGGAAGATCTAAACTTTCATCGGAGCTTCGTTCCCGTGGGGTCGAGCCACATGCCGCCAAGAAGGCTCTGGATGATTTTTTTGCGGACCACAGCCAGAGCGGACTTTGCCGTAGGGCTGTAAAAAAGTATCTGCGTACACACGAGAATCCGGGGGAAGAAAAAATGTTTGCCGCGTTGATTCGGCTTGGCTTCACATACGGACAAATCAAGGAGGCTGTTGAGAGCCAGAGGAATGCCTGAAAAATCCCCCAGTTGAAAGTTCCACAAAAAAAATATATAATCGGAAAGATTTATGGGGCGATGCTTTTCGCTTCCGCAATTTTCTCAGGGGGAAATGAATGTTAACAGGCAGGCATGTTATTGAGCCGGGCGATTTGTCGGTGTCGGAGATTGAAGAGATTTGTTCATTGGCGGAACAGATTATTGTTAATCCAGCTTCTTTTCAGGACGTGTGTCGCGGGAAAATTCTTGCGA
>DGGQ01000085.1:0-3047 GCA_002392275.1 Treponema sp. UBA3870 | reverse complement strand
GACACTTTTTTTTGAGCCAAGCACAAGAACCAGACTTTCGTTCGAGGCCGCCATGCTGCATCTTGGTGGTGCCGTTGAGGGATTTGCCGACGCAAGCTACACATCATCGACAAAGGGTGAGACCCTTGCAGACACAATCCGTGTGGTAAGCTCCTATGTTGACGTAATCGCCATGAGGTCGCCAAAAGAGGGGTCCGCACTTCTTGCATCCCAGTTCAGCGCATGTCCAATCATAAATGCTGGAGACGGTGGACACTATCATCCTACGCAGACTTTGACCGACCTTCTGACAATCCGCGCATTGCAGGGTGGGTTCAGCGGACATACAATCGGATTTTGCGGCGACCTGAAATTTGGACGCACCGTACATTCGCTTGCCAAGGCCATGAGCCGCTACCCGAACAACAAGTTTGTTTTCATCAGCCCGAACGAGCTTACCCTCCCGGAGTATTATGTAAAAAGTGTTCTCGAACCTGCTGGCGTCCAGTATGCGACATCGGAGCGTCTTGAGTCGGTAATCGGCGACCTGGACATTCTCTACATGACCCGCGTTCAAAAGGAAAGATTTTTCAACGAGCAGGACTACATCAGGCTTAAGGACAGCTACATTCTGGACAAGGCAAAGATGCAGCTTGCACGGAAGGACATGATTGTATTGCATCCGCTTCCACGTGTAAATGAAATCTCGCCGGAAGTTGACAGCGACCCACGCGCCGCATATTTCAAGCAGGTCAAATACGGAATGTACGCACGCATGGCCCTGATTTCAAAAGTTACAGGCAGCCTTTAATTTTGTTTTTTTGATGGAGAAAAAATTATGATAAACATTGCTGAAATAAAGAATGGACTGGTAATCGACCACATACAGGCCGGAAGCGGATGGAAAGTTTTCAAGTGGCTTGGACTGGACAACGCACGTTTCACCACCGCTCTGATTGTGAACGCCGCGTCCCAGAAATCTGGCAGGAAGGACATAATCAAGGTGGACAACATAATCAACATAGACTACAGCGTTCTTGGATTCATCGACTCGAACATTACGGTCAACGTAATCCAGGATTCAAAGATTGTCCGCAAAATCAGAATGGAACTTCCCGAAAAAGTCCAGAACGTAATCCAGTGCAAAAATCCGCGCTGCATAACAATGACCGAGCATTATGTTCCTCAGGAATTCCGCCTGGTTGACAGGGCAAAAAAACAGTACCGCTGCTACTATTGCGACGCACTTTACACGGCTGGAACTTTGGGGGAGGAGTGATGGAAAAGCCTCTCTTGATTTTTAACGCCAGACTTGTGGACAGGGACATTGATGTAAAAAGGGGAGCCGTTCTTGTTCGCAAAAACAGGATTGAAGGATTCCCGTCCCCGGATGCCGTCAGTCAGATGATTTCGGATTCTTCCATCGACAAGCTGGACGCAAACGGTATGGTGCTGATGCCGTCCTTTGTTGATATGCATGTCCATTTCAGGGACCCGGGCCAGACACAAAAAGAGGATTTGGAAACGGGCTGCCAGTCTGCTGTCGCGGGTGGATATGGAACGGTCGTCCTTATGCCGAACACGAGTCCTGTCGTGAGCAGTCAGGATATGGCAGTCAAAAACATGTCCAGGGCGGAAAAGATGGGGCTTCTGAAAGTCTACCAGTCTGTGAGCATAACGGATGGATTTGACGGAAAGACCACCGCGCATATTGATTCCCTTGACAAAAAAAATATTCCGCTGATTACGGAGGATGGTCACGAGGTTGAGGATTCCGCCGTCATGCTTGATGGAATGAAAAAAGCGGCAACAAAAAAAATAATTGTCGCGTGCCACTCGGAGGATCCATTTCTTGCGGCAGCCGCAAAACCTTTCAGAAAAAACGCTCTCGAACTTTTGAACAAAAAAAATGTTTCGGCGCAGGACAAAAAACTTGCGAAAAAATATCTGCAGGAGGCAAACTCAATTCTTGCTGCCGCGGAGGATGCAGCGACTTTCAGAAACATCCGTCTTGCCCGGGATGCGAAAGTCCATGTCCACCTGTGCCATGTAAGCACAAGGGAATCTCTTGATGCGGTTCGCTGTGCAAAATCCATTGGACAGAAAGTTACATGCGAAGTCACCCCCCACCATCTTGGGCTGAACAGCGAAAGTGCCTCCACATGTTTCCAGATTGTGAATCCACCGCTCCGTGCGGAAAGCGACAGGCAGGCTGTTGTTGATGCTCTTTTTGATGGAACCGCCGATGTGATTTCGACAGACCACGCTCCCCACACTCTGCACGACAAGACCGAGGGATGTCCTGGATTTTCTGGACTGGAAACTTCGTTCGCGCTCTGCTATTCCGTTCTGTGCAAAGAAAATGGAATGAAGCTTGGAATGCTTTCGGAAAAAATGTCTGCCCGTCCATCCGAAATTCTTGGCCTAAAAAATCAGGGACTTCTGGTGGAAGGTTACGACGCGAATCTTGTTCTGGTGGATACTGAATCGGAGTGGACAGTGCGTGGACAAAAATTTGCGAGCAAAGGAAAATACACTCCTCTTGAAGGAAAAAAGGTTTTTGGAAAAATAGTTGCGACAATCTACCGTGGCAGTTTTGTCTACAGGGCGTTCGGCTACAATATAGAGGCAATCGGAATTTGAACTGACTTTGCAAGGAGGATGCGATGAAAAAAATTGCGGTCTTTGTTTTTTCATTGATTTTTGGAATGTTTGTTTTTTCAGGTGGATTCGCGCAGTCAAAATCGGTGGAAACATTTCCGTCGATTGAGCCGTATCTTTCGTTTGAACTTTCGTCACCAAATCTGACTCCAAAGCAGATTGTTTCAATCGCAATTTCTTTTTCCTCCTATCCACAAATGTCGGCGACAGATTTTTCAAAATATCTTTCGTTCTACAATGAACTGGAGTCCCGCGTCACAAGTGAAAAGTTTCAAAAATATAGCGAGCGGGTCAAGGCGGAGGAAGTCCTGATGTTGATGTACGAAAAAACTTTACGACGATATTCCGCCAAGCAGACGAGGATTACGACCATGTTCGACGAGGGAACCTACAATTGTGTCTCTTCG
>DGGQ01000161.1 GCA_002392275.1 Treponema sp. UBA3870 | reverse complement strand
AGCGGAACATTTTCAAAGTCACGCTTGTCACTGTCTGGCTGAATCTTACCCTTCTTGTCTTTAACAGGCTTTCCCTTTTCATCAAGCAGAGGACTTTCTACCGTGATTTTATTGTAGCCCAAATCAACACTGTCCAAAACTTTTGACTTGCATATTATTTTTGCACCGTTTTCGGAAGTTTTTTTATAGACTTTATTTTTTGCATAGTCATCGTAGGCTTTTACAATAAGATTGCGGCATTCGTTTGTTATGTCAACCCTTTTGTTGCCTATGTTTTTTCTGCGGCTTTCGTAACAATTCGAGGCATCTATTAGCTGAACTTTGCCAACTCGCTTTTTTTCTTTGTCTTTTGTAATAATCCAGATGTATGTCGCAATTCCTGTGTTGTAAAAGGAATCATTCGGAAGCTGAACGATTGCATCAAGCCAATCATTTTCGATTAAGTAACGGCGGATTTCACTCTGTCCGCTTCCCGCATCCCCAGAGAAAAGACTTGAACCGTTCTGGATGATTGCCATCCTTCCGCCCGCAACGCTTGCTCGCGTATGCGTATTTTCATTTGGATCTTTGAGCTTTGCAACACCATTGAGCATGAACAAAAGCTGTCCGTCACTTTTTGGTGGAAGTCCTACTCCAAAGCGGCCTGCAGAACCTTTTTTATTTTCTTTTTCAATGTCATCAGCTTCTTTTTTCCAGTCAATTCCAAAAGGAGGATTGCTGATAATGTAATCAAATTTGTAGCCGTTGAATTTATCATCATTCAAAGTATCGCCGAACTGCATATTGTTGGGGTCACCACCACGAATCAGCATATCAGCCTTTGCAATTCCGAATGTAAATGGATTGAATTCCTGTCCGAAACTTGTAACAACAGCTTCTTTGTCAAATTGCTTCAAGCGTTCTTCCATACAGGTAAGCATCTGGCTTGTACCCATGGTCATGTCATAAACAGTTTTATTGATTCCGTCTGAAGCAAAGGCATTTTTGTCGCTGTTCACAAGAAGGTCGCACATGAGATAGATAATATCGCGGCTGGTAAAGTGCGCTCCGGCTTCTTCGTCATAACTTTCTGAAAAACGCTGAACAAGATTTTCAAAGATGTAGCCCATGTCAACGGCGCTAATTTTTTCTGGGCTCATATCTGCTTTTGTGGAATTAAAATCGCTTATAACTTGATAAAGGACCTTTCCTTCTTTCATTGTCTTTATCTGGTCTTCAAACTTCATGCGGTGAAGAATGTCCTTTACATTGTCAGAAAAGCCGTTTAAATAATCTTCAAAGTTATCTGCAATATTTGCGCTGTCCGCAAGAAGAGTTTCAAAAGTAAACTTGCTTGTATTGTAAAACTGGTAACCTGATGCCTTTGTAAGAAAACCATCTTTAACCTGCAAATCCTTTACTTTTTCTGCCATTTTAAGAACCTTTGCATGGCTTGGCAGAAGGCAGTCGTGAAAACGTTTAATAATGCACATAGGCAAAATAACAAGGCCGTATTCATGCGGCTTGTAAAGACCAACAAGCGTATTAGCTACATTCCATATTAATGCCGCTTTTTCCTGGATATTGCTTCCAACAGTTTTAATAAGTGCATCGTTATTTGGCATTTCATCAAACCTTCTTATTCTATGCGGGCAATGTTAAAAATCTTGTTTTCAAAATCAAGTTATTTTTTATTATAGCATAAATTCTCAAAAAATAAGATTTTTTTTCGAATTTATTATCATTTTTAGATGTTTTTTTCATCCCCCTACGGTCTTGGCAAAAAGAATACGGAATCATCGCCGCTTTTTATTTTTGCACCGCTGGTAACAAGTTCAAAGTTTCCGTCGCCAAAGTCTTTAATGTTTATGCGCTTATTTTTCAGGAACCCGTCTTCACTGTCCGGGAGTTTTCCGTTTTCCGCGTAATATTTTTCAACGTAAGTTTTTGTTTCAAGGAGTTCTGTTTTTGTTTTCCTCATGCCGGCCGCGTCCAATTCTATTCCGATGAAACATGCAAGCGCAACAGGAATCAAAGAAAAAGCAAAAATATCCAGTGTCTTTTCTTTTATGGATTTTATCGTTAGTCCAAGCGTAATTCCAAAAGCAACGGCAAGCACAGGAAGATAAACGATAATGCAGAGCGGAAAGCCGAAATAATTTCCCGACAATACTGCCATTCCTGAAATGAACAATATGAACGCAAGCAGAATTATTCTGGCAAAACTTATGTCGCCGCAATCATTTTTGAGGAATTTCATTTTCATTGTCTCCGTCTTTTTCCGTGGAAAATCTTTTTACGAGCAAATCCATTTCGGATATCAATTCGGAGATTTCTTCGTTCATGTTCCAGACGGCATCCTCGCTAAGAACACCGGCCTTGATTTTTGGAATGTCGCCTCGCTCATAGGAATCTTTGTCGGCGAACCAATTCTGGCTTCCATAATATTCGTTCAGTTTTTTTATTTCGTCCTCGTTCGCAATAAAATCCGAAATTGCCGTCTCCAGATTTTTTATGCAGGACAAAGTTCTGTCAAGCCGTCTCTCGTTTTCGTTTATTCTTTCAATCATTTTTTATGCCTTGACCGAGCGCGTCGCAAAAAAACTTGGCACGTTCAGTTCGTGAAGATAGCCCTCGCCGTTTGTGTCCTCGTAAATCGACATGAGTGTGAATCCAGCCTCAAGCTGTCCGCCAATCTGCTCCTCAAGCGTGTGAGAAAACTGTACGCCACCATCGATTTTTTTCAGCTGCTCCATCTGCTCCGGATTTTTCAGCGGATTAAAGGGAAGACGATTCACAACCATTTTTTCATCATCGCCATCAAAAAGAAAGTTGATTCCATTGTCAAGTCCCGAAAGAAGAGTCCCGCCTTTTTTCAGCACACGGTAACATTCCCTCCAGATTGGCCGCACCTCCTCCACATAGCAGTTCGACACGGGATGAAAAATCATGTCAAAACTTTCATCGGCAAACGGAAGAGGCTTTGTCATGTCGGCACGGAGTATATCTATTTTATATCCCTCGCGCTCCGCAACAAGTTTTTCGCTTTTAATCTGCTCCTGTGAATAATCAAGGACGGTGCAATACGCTCCAAGGGCAGCAAAGACCGGCATCTGCTGTCCTCCACCGGAAGCTAGTCCCAGAATCTTTTTTCCACGGACATCCCCGAACCATTCATGCGGAACTTTTTTTGTCGGAGTAAGAAGCACATCCCATTTTCCGTTGAGCGCATCAATATACGTCTCATGGCTTATCGGTTTTCCCCACTCCCATCCGTCCTTAATCCAAGAGTCCATTGTCTCCGCGTTTATGTCCTGGTAGTCCACAAAAATCCTCCGCTAGTCAAGCTCGATTCCGCCTGTATAAAGTGCGTAGTAGCGACCCTTCTTTGCCATAAGCTCGTCATGGTTTCCGCGCTCGATTATGTTTCCCTTCTCCAGCACGATGATTTCGTTTGCGTTGCGTACAGTCGAAAGTCTGTGGGCAATAACAAAGACTGTCCTTCCTTCCATAAGGCTGTCCATACCCTTTTCAATCAGCGCCTCGGTTCTTGTGTCGATTGAAGACGTGGCCTCGTCCAAAATCAGAACCGGTGGATCGGCAACCGCAGCACGTGCAATCGCAAGAAGCTGTCTCTGTCCCTGGCTCAAATTTCCTCCGTCACCGGTGATTACAGTGTCGTAGCCCTTTTCAAGATGGCGGATGAAAGTGTCGGCGTTCGCAAGTTTGGCTGCCGCAACAATCTGTGCCTCGGATGCCTCAAGATTTCCGTACTTGATGTTGTCGCGGATTGTACCCGTAAAAAGATGCGTGTCCTGGAGAACCATTCCGAGAGAGCGTCTCAGGTCGTCCTTTTTGATTTCCTTCAGAGGGATTCCGTCGTAAGTAATCGTTCCCTTTCCGTCCTCAATATCGTAGAAGCGCGTGAGGAGATTTGTAATCGTGGTCTTTCCGCTTCCCGTAGAACCAACGAGAGCAATCTTTTCGCCCGGCTTTGCATGGAGGAATATGTCGTGGAGGACTTCCTTTTCCGGCACGTAGCTGAACGACTTGATTTCAAAATCAACATCACCGCGAAGCTGAACCAGGCGATGGTCGGAATCATCCGCGAAAGACGGAATCTGGCTGTAGTTTTCCTTAATCCGCATTGAAACAGGAACACGCCATGCCCACTCGCCAGTGTAAGCAAATGACTGAACAAGATAGGACTTTCCGTCACCTGATGCAGTCGATGCTGTTTCGGACGCATTCACAAGTGTGACAGTTCCCTCGTCAATTTCACTTTCCTCATCGATTACACCAAAAATTCTTTCTGCACCGGCAAGGGCGTTGAGGACTCCGTTAATCTGCTGGCTCATCATCGTAATCGGACGGCTGAAACTTCTTGTGTACTGGAGGAATGACGCAATGCTTCCCAAATCAAGATGTCCGCCAATCACCCTGAACGCACCGACTATTGCGGTTATGGCGTACTGGACGTGGCTCAGGTTTCCCATAATCGGCATGAGAATGTTTCCGAAAGTGTTGGCCCTGGCGGCATCGGACATGAGCTGGTCGTTCAGCACCGCGAATTCGCTTATTGATTTTTCCTCATGGTTGAATACCTTGACAACCCTCTGTCCGCTTATATGCTCCTCGACAAATCCGTTCAAGGCTCCAATCGATTTTTGCTGTGCGCGGAATGCGTTTGCCGATTTTTTTCCAATCGTCGCCGCGATAATCATTGAGAAGAACATGGTCAGAAGAACAACCAGAGTCAGAAGAGGACTCAGGACCAGCATCATCACAAGCACACCGATTATGGATACCGCGCTCGAAAAAAGCTGGGGTATCGTCTGGCTCATCATGTCGCGGAGTGTGTCTATGTCGTTCGTGTAGAGCGACATAAGGTTTCCGTGGGTGGTGGAGTCGAAGTATTTCAACGGAAGAGTCTCCATCTGTCTGAAAAGATCCGTGCGGATTCTGTACAGCGTGTTCGACGAGATGTGCAGCATGATTCTGGAATTTATCCAGGACGCGAACGCCCCGAAAAGATATATTCCCGCCATGATTGCGATTGTCCTCACAAACGGAGCAAAATCCAAAGCGGACACGGCCCCCGTTGATTTGAACTTTTCGGCAAGCTCCACAAGGCTGTTGATTGCCGGCTTCAGAAGATAGTCACCGACAATCTGCGCTCCAGAGCTGACAAGCACCGCTATGAACACAAAAATCAAAAGTACCCTGTATTTTCCTATATACTGGATGAGCCGCCCCATTGTCTTTTTGGCGTTTCTGGGTTTGGCCATTCCCTTGTTTGGCTTTGGCATCTGTATCTCCTAATTTTTCGACTGCTGGGATTCGTAGACCTCACGGTAGATGCTGTTTGTCGCAAGCAGCTCGCTGTGGGTTCCAATGCCGTCTATCTTTCCATTGTCCATTACAAAAATGATGTCCGCATCCTGAACCGAGTTGATTCGCTGCGCTATGACTATCTTGGTCGTGTCCGGAAGATTTGACCTGAGCGCGGCCCTGATGCGTGCGTCCGTGGCAGTGTCAACCGCCGATGTGCTGTCGTCAAGAATCAGAATCTTCGGCTTTTTCAGGAGAGCGCGGGCAATGCACAGTCTCTGCTTCTGTCCACCGGAAAGATTCACACCGCCCTGCCCCAAGTCGGTATCAAATCCGTCGGGGAATGAGGAGACAAATTCATAGGCATCGGAGGCTTTGCATGCCGCAATGATTTCCTCGTCGCTTGCGTTTTCGTCACCCCATTTGAGGTTGCTTTTTATGGAGCCAGAGAAAAGGACGTTCTTCTGGAGGACCATCGCCACACCATCCCGGAGCGCCTTGATGTCGTACTTTCTCACGTCGATTCCGCCAACACACACGGAGCCTGACAGAACATCGTACAGGCGCGGAATCAACGAAACAAGGGTCGTCTTGGAGGAGCCTGTTCCGCCAATGATTCCGACCATCTGACCGCTCTCAATATGCAGGTTTACGTTGGTGAGCACACAGTTTCCGGGATCCTTGTGGTAGCTGAACGACACATCCCTGAAATCAATGGAACCGTTCGGAACCTTGTCAAAAATGCCGTGGACAACATTGCTGTCCTGGTCAACAAAAGCATGCGGCCCCGGATTTTTGATTTCTGGAACCTCGTCAAGAACCTCGACCACACGGGTCATGCTTGCGCGGGAAAGGACCAGCATTATGAAAATCATCGAAAGCATCATCAGGGACATGAGAATCTGCCCGATGTATGTTATGAAACTTATAAGCTGCCCGGTCTGCATGTCTCCGACCACAATCATTTTACCGCCGAACCAGAGGGCAACGATTATGCATGTGTAGACGACGAGCATCATCATCGGCAGTGCCATGATTACAAGTTTTTCCGCCGACACCTGGGCTTTTTTGACCAGAGCCGCCGAGTCCGAGAATTTTTTGTTCTCATGGTCGCCACGGACAAAGCTCTTCACCACGCGGATTGCATTCAGGTTTTCCTGCACGGTATTGTTGAGCTGGTCGTACTGCTTCATCATCCTGCTGAACCTTGGATATGCCCTTGTACCAATCAGCACAAGAACCACGGCAAGGAAGGGGACCGCAATAAAGAAAACGGTCGCGAGCCTCAGGTTTATCAGACACGCCATTACTGATCCAGAAACCATCATGAACGGAGCGCGGAAGCAGAGCCGGATAATCATCTGGTAGGTGTTCTGGAGGTTCGTTATGTCGGTGGTCAGCCGCGTCACAAGGGATGATGTTGAGAAATGGTCTATGTTTCCGAACGAAAAGGTCTGGATTTTTGAAAACACGTTTCGCCGGAGATTCCTTGAAAAACCGGTCGCACCATGAGCGGAAAAGATTCCACCCAGCGCACCGAACGCGAGAGAGACGACAGAAAGGGCCACCATCAGAAGCCCCACGCGCACCACATAAGAAATGTCCCTGTTCGCAATTCCCTCGTCGATGATTTGGGCCATCAGAAACGGAATGACAGTCTCCATGACGACCTCGCCAATCATGGACACGGGACTAAGCACGGAGAAGACCTTGAACTTGGTCTCCATCCCCGAAAGAAGTTTTGATATGGTAGACATTCTTTAAATGTACTGAATAGAAAAGCGCAAGTCAATCAACATGAAAGAGAGCGTATATAAAAATCTTGTTATGGCAGAGCAATTTCATGCTGCCCTCCGATATTTTTCCCTCAAACTCACTCCTGCTCCACTGTTTTTTCCACACCCCAAATCAATTTTGCGTCACTGTCGGCGTTCCATGCGAAATCCCAGCCGGATGGTTTTGTAATTGGCTGGCAGCTGATTGTCTGGTTGCTTCCCCAGAACCAGAAAGCGTAGTTCTTGATTACCACGACTGTAGCGGGTATGTAAAGATTTTTTATTGCTAGGCAGTTGCTGAATGCGTGGGAGCCAATCGTGTTTACAGAATTGCCCAGGTCCACCGATTCAAGCGCGCTGCATGAGTCAAAGGCATGGTGACCAACGTTTACGACATTTTTCATTGCTACGGATTTCAGCGCGGAGCAGCCATTGAACGCGAATGTCCCGATCTGCTCAACACCGTCGGCAATCACAACGCTGTCCTTTGCGGCAGGCCACTCGACAAGGGTCTTTCCGTCGGCAGAATAGATTGCGCCACCGTATGAAATGTAGTTCGCATTTCCCTTCGCCACATCAATTTTTTCAAGCGAAGTACATCCTGCGAAAGCGGAACCGTCACATCGTCTGGTGGATTCCGGGATGGTCAAGCTCTTCAGGTTTTTGCATTTTGAGAATGCGTAGGCCTCGATATTCACAACGGAGGGCATGGAAACTGAGGTCAAATCAACACAGGACGAGAATGCCAGGCTTCCAATCTCCTTTACGGTTGACGAAAGCGATATGGATTTCAGTCCCGCCTGGTTCTGGAAAGCGTTGTCGTCAATGCGTGTAACCCCCTCAGGAACCTGGACATTTCCCTGCGCGGAAGGCCATGCAAGAAGCTTTCTGTTGTCGCCAGCAAGAAGTATTCCCCCCCTTGATTTGTACGACGGATTTCCCTCCGCTATGTTTATTTTTGAGAGCGACAGGCATCCACTGAAAGCACCCGTCTCTATCTCAAGCATGTTCTTTGGAATCTCAATTTCATTCAGCGAAGTGCAGTTCAAAAATGCGTACTGCTTTATCTCGAATGCCTGCGCAAGATTCACCAAGTCCAGATTTGTGCATCCAGAAAAACAGTATCCCCCGATGGACTCAACTGATTCAGGAACGGACACTTCCCCGGAAGCACCCGGCCACGCAATCAGATTTTTTCCGTCCGCGCTGGTTATGAATCCGTCCCTGCCCGTATAGAAAACATTTCTCGGCGATATGTCCATTTCCACAAGCGAGACGCATCCCGTGAAAGCCCCTCCCTCTATTGATGAAACCCTCTGCGGAATGTTGACATGCCTCAGCGATTTGCAGCCATTGAAACAGTCCTTCCCGATTGAGGTCACGGCATCCGGCAGAACCAGAGACCGGAGAGTCGTGCATCCATGGAAAGCCTTGAATCCAACGGTCGTGTTAGTGCATCCCGATATGTCAAGGCACACAGGACTTTCGCACGAGGCAAGGGACCTCTGAAGAAGATTGTCGTATCCAAGCGTCTGGTAGGTCTTTTCCTTTACGTTTATTGCAAGGCACGATGGGGCGGACCGGTTTTTGAGGATTTTTGCGGCCTCGTCTATTGAGGAACACTGTGCGTAGACTGCATCCGTCCTTCCCTCACCAACGGAAATAAATATGTTCAGGTCCCTGTCGCTTTCGTAGAGCCTGTACTCACCCTCCTCAAGCGAGAGCGTGTACTTGTCGGTCCTTCGGGAAACAATCTCCCCTTCATCGTCCATCTCCACCATCTGCATGAACGGATAGATTCCTGTCACGACCTCCTCGCCGTTTTCATCCAAATCAACAGTCACCTCGCCGGAAATGTCCCTGAGTGTAAAATCGCGGGCGGCACCCTCGTAAGGGTCCGAATCAACCATGAGCGTCAATGTCAAATCATAGTAGACGATTTCCGGCTCCTTTTCTGTGGTCGCGCATGAGGCAAGCAGGAACAGGGGCAATGCCAGTGCTGCAAAAAAAATCTTTCTTAAATCCATAACAAATCTCTCGAAATCTATTCCATTATATAGAAGTTTTTTGTCACCCTAAATTATAAACCATTTTCCCCAATATTCAAGGCAAATTTTTTCTCCAACTGTGCGTCTCGACTATCATAGGCTTTTGTGATAAACTTTCAGAACCATGGTTTTCTTCTATAATATTCAACTGTGGTCCAAGCGAAAAAACACAAGAGGTGAAAAAATGTCATATCCATTCCAGAACATTGAACCCAAATGGCAGAAATATTGGGACGAGCACAAGACTTTCAAGGCAACGGAAGATTCATCGGTTCCAAAAGAGAAGCGCCGCTATGTCCTTGACATGTTCCCCTATCCAAGCGGAGCCGGACTCCATGTGGGACACCCGGAAGGATACACCGCGACCGACATCTATTGCCGCTACCTGCGCATGAACGGATACAACGTGCTTCATCCGATGGGATACGACGCGTTCGGTCTGCCCGCAGAAAACTATGCCATCAAGACCGGAACACACCCGGCGACGACGACTTTCCAGAACATCGACCATTTCACACAGCAGATAAAGGCTCTGGGATTCAGCTACGACTGGGACAGATGCGTAATCACCTGCAACCCGGACTACTACAAGTGGACCCAGTGGATTTTCCTCCAGCTCTACA